>CAOJUX010000021.1 GCA_948444795.1 uncultured Erysipelotrichaceae bacterium
TTCTATACCTATTATAACCTACTATTATTCATAATTCAATTAGTAATAATAGAAATCATTAAAATCTAAATCCAAAAAAATTCTTTTTAAAAATTTTAATCTAAATATTTGACTTATTTCATATATTATGGTAAAGTTTTATAGACGAAAGAAACAAATGGAGGTGTTTTAAATGGCAATTAATATATCTAATAAAAAGCCTTTAACAGTGAATAAAAGAAGCAAATCATGTCACGCTAGTAAAAGTAAACAAAAACCTAATTTTCAAAAGAAAAAAATTGATGGTAAAAGCGTTATAATTACTGCTAGAGAAGCTAAAAAAAATTAGTATCAAAAAGAGCTTTAAAGCTCTTTTAATTTATCTATATTTTCATCAAAATTATAATTGTTACAAACATAAGATCCTGCGACAATAATATTGGCACCTATAGTTTTTAATATTTTGGCTTTATCATAATCAATTCCACCATCTACATTTATTAAAAAATTATATTTATTTTTTTCTTTTAATTTATTTAATTCTTTAACTTTTTTAACCTCTCTTATAATAAACTTTTGACCTCCATACCCAGGAATAACAGACATTATTAACACTAAGTCAAGTTCACTTAAAAAGGGAGTTATTTCTTTTAAATTAGTAAATGGACTAATAGCTAAGCCCACCTTAATGTTTTTTGATTTAATATAATTAATTATTTCTAAATGATTTGTTGTACTTTCAAATTGAAATGTAATAAATTCAGGTTTTATTAAACTAAATACATCAATATAATCTTTTAAATGAAGAGTCATTAAATGAACATCTTTTTTTTTAGGTATTTTTTTTAAATAATTAATTTTATTTTTAGTAAAATTTGTTTTAGAATTTGAAAATAATCCATCTACTACATCTATATGAATATAATCAGCATTTGATTTATTTATTAAATCAATAGTTTTTTTAAAATCATAACAGCTTTTTAAAAATGATATCGATATTTTCATAAGTACCTCTTCTTATCTTTCTATAAATTCTTTATAATTATTGTATCTAGATTCTAATATTTCTTTTTTCTTTACAGCCTTTATTACTTCACAATCTTGTTCATTTTTGTGCATACAATTTTTAAATTTACAATTATAATTTTTGAATTCAATAAAACTATTTTTTATTTCTTCTTTACTAATATTATTAAAATCTAACGAAGAGAAACCTGGCGTATCTGCAACATAGAAAGTTTTAAAATTAAATAGTTCAGTATGTCTAGTTGTATGTTTACCTCTTCCTAAACTTTTAGATATTTCATTAGTTTCTAAATGTAAATTTTTATTTAATTTATTTAAAAGTGTAGATTTACCAACTCCAGTTTGTCCAGTAATAACTATTATTTTATTTTTCAAAATTTTTTTTATTTTTCTTATTTTTTTATTTGTTACTACTTGATATCCTATTTTTTGATAATATTTTATTAATTTATTTATTTCTTTTTTTTCTTCTTTATTTAATAAATCTATTTTACTAAAACAAATTATAGGATTTATTTTATTAATAGTTACTATTGATATCATTTTATCTAATAAGTTTAAAGAAAGTTTTGGCTCTTTAACACTACAAATTATTAAAGCAACATCTACATTAGAAATATTAGGACGCAATAAACTGTTTTTTCTTTCATGTATTTCTAATATATACTTATTATCAATATCTATTGTTACATAATCTCCAACGGTTGGAGTTATTTTTAAATTACGAAATTTACCTCTAGCACTTGCTTCATAAATATTATTATCTACTAAAACAGTATACTGATTACTAAGGATTTTTATTATCTTGCCTTGTTTTAACATAATCCAGCTAGCCTTGATTCTGCACTACAGTCATCTATATTGTCTTCTTCATTATCATCAATAATTATACTCTCTGCAACTTTTATTTTTAAAGTTTGTTGACCTGGATTTATTTTATAGTCTTTTGGTAAACTTTGATAAAATATTGCTCCTTCAGCATAATCATTAGTTGCAACTTTTTCTACATTTAAAGTTATTTCATATTCACGACAGAAATCCTCTACTGCTTTTACTGTATAAGATCCATTAGTAAAATCAGGATACTTACTAATTACATTAGGTATATACAAAGTTATATAATCCCCAGTTGATAATTTTTCGCCTTCATTTACTGATTGAGATATAATTTCACCATCTTTATATTTTTCACTTTCATCTACATCTCTTTTTTCTACTAATACTTGAAGACCTTGAGCTTCTAATGAACCCTTTACTTCTAAATAATTTTTTCCAATATAATTTTCTATAGTTATTTTAGTATCACCTAAGGAAACATATAAAGTTATTGTTGATTTTTTTGTTCTTTTAATACCAGCTTCTGGACTAGTTTTTATTATATGACCTTCTTCTATATCATTAGATGATTGTTCCTTTTGTTCATCACCTACTTTAAATCCAGCATCTTGAAGTATTTTAATCGCATCACTAATACTTTTACCAGTTACATCAGGCACAGCTACTTCTTTCCCTCCTGTTACAACAGGAACTAATACCATAATACAAGTTATAATAACAACAAGTCCAGTAAATATAGATGCTAAAATTATTAATAATTTGTTTTGTTTTTTTAAATCATCTTTAGTTATTTTTTTAGCAATAGGTTCTTCTTTTTCTTCTTTATTTTCTTTTATCATATTAGAAATTTTAGTATCATCAAAATTATTTTCAGGGTATTTAAATTTTAGCAAATCTTCATTTGCTCTTGATTCATTTAAACATGTTTTTAAATCTTCATTCATTTCTCTAGCATCATTATATCTATTTCGAGGATTTTTAGCTGTAGCTTTTCTAATTATATTTTCTATACTATTAGGAAGATTTGGCAGTTCATCTTTTACATTTGGAAATGGTTCTTTTAAATGCTTTAGAGCTATTTCAACAGCATTTTCTCCTTTATAGGGTAATTTTCCTGTTAAAAGTTCATACATTAATATTCCCATCGAATAAATATCACTTTGAAGACTTGAACCTTTACCACTTGCTTGTTCTGGTGGTATATAATGAACACTTCCCATTACAGAATTTGTTTGAGTAAGTGAAGTAGCATTCATCGCCATAGCAATTCCAAAATCAGTTATTTTAACTAAACCATTTTCTAATATCATAATATTTTGAGGTTTAATATCACGATGAATTATATAAGAATCATGTGCTACACTCATTCCATCAGTTACTTGAAGCATTATATCAACTACTTCACTTGTGGTTAATCTGCCTCGTTTTTTTATTAATTCTTTTAAATGTTTTCCTTCAATATATTCCATTACAATATAGTAGTCTCCATTATCTTCTCCAACATCGTAAACTTCTACAATATTTGGATGATTAAGACTACTAGCTGATAAGGCTTCTCTTTGAAATCTCCTAACAAATTTTTCATCATTAGCAAGATCTCCACGTAGTATTTTTATAGCAACATTTCTATCTAAAATAGTATCATAAGCTAAATAAACATTTGCCATTCCGCCTTCTCCAATAGATTTTATAATGCTATAACGATCACTAATCTTTTGCCCCTTCATTATCATTCTTGTTCACCACTTTCTATTATTAGATAAGCTATTGAAATATTGTCATTTCCACCTCTCGCATTACATTTTCTAATTAATTTTATAATTTTTTCTTCTATATCTAGTTCTTGATCATTTAAAACTTTTTCTATTTGCTCTCCGCTTAACATTGTAGTTAAACCATCACTACATAATAAAATTCCATCAACATTTTTATCTACTTCAAAAATATCTAAATCAATTTGTTCTACAGCACCTAATGCTTTCATTAAAACATTTCTTTTAGGATGAAATTTAGCTTCTTCTTCAGTTATATTTCCCGCCTCAATAAGTAAGTTTACAAGGGTATGATCTTTTGTTACTTTATGAAGATGATTATTTTTTAAAACATAACCACTAGAGTCACCAATATTACCAAATATTAAATAATCTTTAGTTAAAAGGGCTAATACTAAAGTTGTTCCAAGACCAGTTGAATCTGGGTTATTTTTAGCATATTCAATTATTTCATTATTTATTTCATTAGTATTGTCATTAAGCCAGTTAACGGCATCAAGTTCAGAACCAACACATGATAAATCGCAAAATCTTTTACCTAAGTGGGTTACTGCAATACTAGAAGCAATTTCTCCAGCTCTATGACCTCCCATTCCATCAGCTACTACTAATAAATATTCACCACTGTTATTTTTAAGTATTGTAACACTATCTTCATTATGGGTTCTAACTCTTCCTTTGTCTGTTAAATAAAAGCTTTTCATTTTTCCACCTCTTTGCTTCTTAATTGACCACAAGCAGCAGAAATTTTACTACCAAATTCTTTTCTAATAGTTACATTTATACCTTGATCTTTTAAGATAAAACAAAAATCATTGATAGCCTTTTTACTACTTTTAGAAAAATTAAGATGATTAGTTTCATTATATGGTATTAAATTAACATAAACATTTAATCCTTTTAAAAGTCTTGAGAGTTCTTTAGCATGCTCTTTACTATCATTTATCCCTTTAAGCATAACATATTCTATAGTAACTCGTCTAGATGTACGTTTAGTATAGTCTTTAATTGCGGTCATTAATTGACTAATATTATACACTTTATTTACTTTCATCAACTTATTTCTAAGCTCATCATTTGGTGCATGCAGACTTATTGCTAAATTTATATCAGTATCAAGTTCCATAAGTTCATATATTTTAGGTATGATACCACTTGTTGATAAAGTTATATGCCTTATTCCAATTGCTAATCCTTTAGGATCGTTTATTATATTAATAAAATCTTTAATGTTTTCAAAATTATCTAAGGGTTCTCCTATCCCCATAATTACAATACTTGATATTCTTTCTTTTATATCTTCTTCTATCAAAAGAATCTCACTAACCATTTCAAATGTTTCTAAGTCTCTTACTTTTTTAAGGCGACCTGACTCACAAAAAGCACATCCCATATTACATCCAACTTGACTTGATACACAAAGACTTATTCCATAATTATGATACATTACTACTGCTTCTATATAGTTTTTATCTGATAATTCAAATAAATATTTTTTGGTATCTACATCACTTTCTATTTTTTTTATTATAGGCATATCAAAAGAAAAATCTTCTTTTATTTTTTCTCTTATTTCTTTTTTTAAATTACTAAAATTATTTACATCTCTTTCTTTTTTTATATAAAGCCATTCAAAAACTTGAGTAGCTTTATACTTTTTTTCGCCAATACTCAAAAAATATTTTTCTAACTTAGTTTTAGGATAACTATATATATTATTCATATTTTCACCATTAAAATTATATCATAAATTCTAGCATATAGTAAAATTCATTACTATATACTTCTATATTTTCTATATTATTTTCAGTTGTTTTAAAAACTATTTTAATATTATCATCTAAATAAAAAGTATATTTATCATCATTTATTCCAGGAGTTAAATCTATTATTAAATCTTTTATTTTATTTAAATATATATAATCAGTATTTAAAGATCCAGTTAAATCATTATATTCCTCTACTTCATCGTTTATATTTATTTTATAAACAACATTATTTTCTATTTTATATTTTATAATATCATCTGTATTCTCTTTGTATCCAATAAAAATATCATTATTTTTTTTACCATTTAATATAATTTTTTCTTCATTTTGAATTAAAGTATATTTATATATATAATTACTATTTATCAAATTATTTAATTTATCTAAAATATTTAATTCTTTGATTTCTTCTTTTGGAAAAGATTCTGTATTTTTAGAATTATTTATATTTTTATTTGTTACAGTATTATATAAACCAATTAAAGAAAAAAGCACGATAAATAATATTATCCAAACTGTTAAAATAAATAATGATTTTTTTCTTTCGTCTTTAAATATTTCATTTAATTGTCTTTTCATTTTATTTTCCTATTTCTTTATTTTGATAATCTTCTTTTTTTATACCATTTAAAAAATCTTTTACCTTCATATTTTTTTTGCCAAATGGTTTTATTTCATCTAAGTAAATTATTCCATCTTTACAAGTTATGCCAAATTCATTTTTGTTAATTATAACTTCTTTTGGTTTACTTACATTTTCTTTTTTAAAATGAGCACTTATTACTTTAATTTCTATATTATTAATTTTAAAGTTAGATAATGGCCAAGGATTTAGGCCTCTTATTTTATTTATGATATTTTTTCCCGAATCATTAAAATTTAATTCTTCATCACTTCTTTTTATATTATAAGCATAGGTTACTTGTGCTTCATCTTGTTTTATTCTATTATTAGTTTTATTTATAATACTTGGTAATGTATCTATTAATAAATTTGCTCCTAGAATAGATAATTCATTATGTAGTGTGCCAACGTTGTCGTTTTCTTTAATTTTATATTCTTTTTGAGCTATTATATCACCATTATCCATTAATTTATCCATATACATTATAGTAACACCTGTTTCTTTTTCCCCATTTATTAAAGCAAAATGAATTGGCGCTCCTCCTCTATATTTTGGAAGTAATGAGGCATGAACATTTATACATCCTAAATTAGGATAAGATAAAATTTCTTCTGGTATTATTTGACCATAAGCACAAGTTATTATAATATCTGCTGGAGTATTTAATATAACACTAAAATCTTTTTTAATTACCTCTGGAGTTATAACAGGAATATTATTTTTTTTAGCAAGTTTTTTTACTGGTGTTTCTGTTAAAATTTGCTTTCTTCCTATTTTTTTGTCAGGTTTAGTAACTACTAGCACTACGCTTGTATTATCTATCAACTTTTGTAAAACAGGTGTGCTAAAATCGGGAGTTCCCATAAATATAACTTTTAATTCTTTCATTTGTATCACCTAAAATTATTATAAAGTTATATTAAAAAAAAAGCAATTAGTTTGCTTTGATTAATGTATGGATTATCTTTTGTACCAGTACCTATATCATTAACATGTGTTACTTCTGATTTTAAATAGATTTTTGGATATTAAGCACATTACTTTCTAATAATATAAATTAATTATTAAAAATAATGTGAAAATCACTATTCTTTTATAAACAATATCTCCTCTTTTGTTAAACCTGTAATATCTACAATATCTTGAATAGGTATATCTTTTTTTAGTCTTTCTTTTACTTCTTTTCCATTTACTTCCTGACCTATCAATGATTATTTATGATAGGTTTTTTATCTGATTTTTTTCTAAATCTAGTATTTCATTCTCCATTCTTTCTTCACTGGTATAATAAAAATCATGTATTATCGCTATAGACAAAGCCAAAAGTAAAAATGAAGAGTCTAATTGACTTTCCCTAAAATTTGAAGATTTAAAAAAATTATAAACACTATATATAAAAGGGATTAAAGTAAATTTCTGTAAATATTTAATTTCTAATAATTCAACTTTTTTTTCTTCTAATTCTTTTCTTAATTTTTCCTTATCCATTTATAAATCCCCTTTTTTTATTAAAATTTTTTTATATTCTGCACATAAATTTTCAATTGAATCATGATTATAATATTCTTTTGCATAAACTGGCAAATCATCTCTTTTTAAAAAGTAAAGAGCCATTAAAGTTGTATATCTATCATTTAATTCTGCTGTTTTAAATCTTTCTTGAAAATATAAATTTTCTTCCCAATTTGGCACTAAATTTGTCATAGTTTTTAAAATAATTGTACTTACTTCTTTTGGATTTTTTATTCTTTTATCTCGATATACTGATTGTATAGCTTGTAAAAACAAACGAATATCAATACTTTCTAGTTCTATTTGATATTGTTTATAAGCCCCAGCTGTTTCAAAAGCTTTTTTTCGATAAATAGAAGCATTATATAAATTTTTTAATCTTCTTGTTTCTAAATTGTCTTTATATGTATTAAAAGTAGAATCACTACGCATTTGATAAAAATAAACGGGTAAGTTGGAACAATATCCTTTTTTAGATTGCATAGCAATATAATAAGGAGCTACAGTATCTTCAAAGAATAAAAGATTTTGTTCAAAGAAAAAATATGGGATTAAATCTACATGGTATATTTTACTCCACACTGTATTTAATAAATTTCCCAAATTTCTTGGTACATTTTCAAAATCTAATTCTCTATTTCCACGCAGTCTTGTTACTCCACAAAAAAATCCATTTATACTAAAAAGAACACTACCTATCCCCAGTTTCAAATTATCGTCTTTCATTTTTTGACATATTTTAATTAAATTTTTTGAAAATATTAAATCATCAGAATCTGCGAAAGTAAAATAAGGAGTTTTTACATAAAATAAAGCCTTTTTGCGAATTTCCCAAATTCCTAAATGTGAATTAAAAATAGTAGTAATATGATTATATTTTTTATAAAAAGAAAATAATTTGTTAATTTCATCTTTATTTTTTTCAGAACCATCATCAATTAATATAACTTCACAGGTTTTACTATCAATTGATTTTAATAATGAAGGTAATTTTTCTACATATTCATATACTGGTATAATAATAGTTAATATTTTTTCTTTCATATTCTTATTCCTCTTTCAAACTAAATAAAATTTTTTATATTTTATAATTATTATAATATCCCCTTTTTTAAATTTCTTCTAAATTCATCATACTCTCTATCTTGAACCAGAAGACCAAGTTTTAATCTTTCATTTAAATCATATCTACACTGTAAATTATTTAAAAGCTTTTCTACATCATTAGTATACCAACCAAATTTACTAAATCTATTCAAATCATTACTATCTCTAAAATATTTAAAAGTTGGTGAACTAATACTATTTTTACTAAATTCATATCCTAATAATAAATTTTCATATTTCATTAATTTTATATATCTAAATAGCATGGGAATAGCGTTTTTAATATTTTCTAAAATATCTTCTAATTTTTGATAAGAATTTATTTGGGCTAGTCTTTCCTGAGGAGCAATATTATAATTTATTTTTTTATTATTTTTTCTAGCTTTTTCTTGAAGTTCCATATAAATTTTTACTTGATTAATTGAATATCCATGTTTAAACATCTCTGTAACTATTTCTTGATCATAATTGGCAAGAGCACTTTTTAAAATATAAGTTTCCAAACTACTATTATTACTTTCTATCATTTTATATTGAATGGCATGAGAAATTTCATGAAGAATAACTTGAACAAATATAACACAATTAAAAAAATTTCTTTCTAAAATAGTAAAATTATAATTTTTATCTTTTAGACATTTTAAAATTTGCAATTGATAAACTGTTATCTTTTTAGAACTTCCGTTATAATTTCCTAATATTTTTTTATCATTTTCATCTTCATCTTTTAATTCAAATTCTAAAATATATTTATCTAAGTTATCATATGTCTTAACAATATTAATTAATTTTTCCATAAAACTATAATCAGGCATTTTAACTTTAATAGCATAATCATATATTAATTTCAATAATTCTTCTTGCATAATAAAAGCCCCCTTTTTTATTTAGGAAGTATACTATCATATTTACATTTATTTGTCAAATTGATAGAGGATTCATATCAATATCTAGTTTTACCTTGTTATTTATAGTATATATTTTATCTAATTCTTTTAATATTGGTATTAATTTTTTATCAAAACGATATTTAATAAGTATATTATATCTAAATATATTATTTACTTTAAAAATATTAGATGTTGTAGGTCCAAGTACAATTGAGGTTTTATCTATATTTTTTCTTAAATAACTAGCTGTTTTTTTAGCCTCTTGTAAAACAAGTTCTAAATCTTTTCCTTTTATTTTTATATTAACTAAAAAGTAATAAGGAGGATATTTTAAAGTACGTCTTATATTCATTTCATATTTATAAAATTTTTGATAATCTTGTTCACAAACACAATTTAAAATATAATTATTTTTATTAAAAGTTTGAATAACTACAGTGCCAATAGAATTACTTCTTCCTGCTCTTCCTGATGTTTGGTAAAGTAAATCAAATGTTCTTTCACCACTTCTAAAATCGGGAATATTTAATGCCTCATCAGCATTTATAATACCAACTAATGAAACTTTAGGAAAATCTAGCCCTTTACTAATCATTTGAGTTCCAAGTAAAATATCATATTCATGATTTTTAAATTTTTTATATAATTCTTCATAACTATTTTTTCTTCTAGTAGTATCTGCATCCATTCTAAGTATTCTTAAATCTGGGAATTCTTTTTTTACTAAAGCTTCTAATTTTTCAGTTCCTAAGCCATATAAGTTAATATCTTCAAGACAACTTGGGCATTTATCTTTTTTAAAAATAGTATATCCACAATAATGGCATCTTAAATTATTTTTTGTTTTATAATAAGTTAAAGTTATATCACAATTGGGGCATTTATACGTATATCCACAATTACTACAAGAAATGTATGTTGAATATCCTTTTCTATTAAGCATAAGAATAACTTGTTCATTACGACTTATACTAGCTTCAATTTCTATTTTTAAACGATTACTTAAAACGCTATTATTATTTTTTATTTCCTCTTTCATATCAACAATTATACATTCTGGCATTAAAGCATTATTTACTCTTTTTTTTAAAGTTAATAATTTATAAAGATTCTTACTTGCTTTTGCCATTCTTTCAAGTGTTGGTGTTGCACTTCCTAAAACTACTGGTATATTATTTATTTTAGCACGAAATTCAGCAACATCTATAGCATGATATCTTGGTGTATTATCTTGTTTATATGATTCTGAATGTTCTTCATCAATTATAATAATACCTAAATTTTTTAAAGGAGCAAATATTGCACTTCTTGCACCTATGACGATTTTTACTTTTTCTTTTTTTATTTTACGCCATTCATCATACTTTTCCCCATCAGATAAATTACTGTGTAAAACAGCTATAATATTTCCAAATCTTTTTTGAAAATTATTAATAAATTGAGGAGTTAAACTTATTTCTGGTACAAGCATAATAGCTGTTTTATCTTTTTTTAATACCAGTTCTATTAGTTGCATATAAATTTCTGTTTTACCACTTCCAGTTACTCCATGAATTAAGAATTTTTGATTAGTATTTATATCTTTTCTTATTTCATTAAAACAAACTTTTTGTTCATCATTTAATATCTTTTTTTCTTCTTTTGTTGTTTCTTTAATATTATATCTATAAATTTCTTCTTTTTGTTCAATTATTATTTTTTTATTTAATAATGTTTTTACACTTGATAAAGAAATAGCAGTTGCTTCTTTTTTACAAATATTATTACTTTCACTAATCAAATTAATTATATCTTTTTGGGTATTACTTGTACATAATTCTAAACATTTCTCATAAGTATCATTTAGTTTTAAAATACTTTGATATTTTTTGTTTACATTTGTTTTACTAGAAGCTTTCAAAGCTTTAGGCAGCATTGTTTGATAAGCATTTGCTAGGGTACAAAGAGTAGTTTCTTTTATATATTTTCCTATTTCTAATAATTCTTTGTTTAGAACTACTTCTTCATCTACTATTTCATTTATAGGAAGAACTCGATAATCATTTTCGCATGTATCTTTTATTTTTAATATAAATCCTTCTAAAACTTGCCTGCCAAAAGGAACATTTACCCTTTTACCAATACTTATATTTTTTTGCATATTATCTGGTACTTGATAAGTAAATGTTTGGTCTATATTTTTAGCTTTTATCTCTAGTAAGACTTCTACGTACATATAATCACCTTGTTTTTTTCTTTGATAATTGTATCATAACTTTTCAAGTAAAAAAAGAAGATTTTTCTTCTTTTTATAGGTTATTTTTAATTTTGTATATGAATATACCTATTATAAATATTATAAAAACTCCAATTGATATTAAAGCTATTATTATACCATTTAAATTTTTTTCTTGGACTTGAGGTTTTGATTCTTCTTCATTTTTTTTATTAATATTATCTTCAAATGTTAAAATAATCCCACTTGTTTCATAGTTTTCACGAGTTATATTCCAGTTATAAGTATTACCATTTACATTAGATGCATTATGACTGGTTACTTTTTTGTTAACTGTTATTTTTATATTGACATTATTTAGATTAGGATAATTTTCCATACATAAAAATATAGGACTAGTAGATAATGTTAAAGTATTTTCTTTACTATTCTTAGTAAAATAAAACTTTTCATAACAATTTTTTATAACATTAGAATCATAATATTTTTCGCTTTCATACATATATGATAATTTTTTTTGAAAGTAATTATTTTCTATCATCTTTTCTTCATTATAATAGGCAACGCCTTCTAATTTTTCAGGATATTCTCCTGAATCAGGATCACTATAATAAACTTTTATAGGCCAAGGATCATTTTCTATTTCACTTGTTTCTTCTTCATTCTCTGCTTTTATAGTAATATTTTCAGAGGCTGTATTATCTTCATTAATAATCATTTCATAATCTACACTACAACCAGTTGTTATTAACAGTAAAATTAATAATATTATTTTTTTCATTATTATTACCTACTTTCACACATCTTTTTGAATTCTTCTGATTTAGGTGCTTTTTCATAATAATCTGACATAAGAATTATTTTTCTGTTACCAGGACTACTAATTTTTGATTTACCAAAGACTA
This sequence comes from uncultured Erysipelotrichaceae bacterium, assembly GCA_948444795.1. Classification (GTDB taxonomy): domain Bacteria; phylum Bacillota_I; class Bacilli_A; order RF39; family UBA660; genus MGBC108787. Next base: position 12,638 of record CAOJUX010000021.1, read on the forward strand.
CACCTGTTTGGGTTGATGCTGCCTCAACAGTACTATAGTAACCGTCATGAATAGCAGTAATTATAACAATATGGTTCCAGCCACGATCTCCTGGAGTAACTATATAATCTCCTACTTTAACTCTTTTATCACCAAAATTAGTTACAGTTCCTAAAGCACCCAAACCTGTTGCTCCTGCTCCATTGAAATTAAATCCAGCATTATAAAGTGCCCAATTAACTAATCCAGAACAATCTGGTCCAATTTTAGCTCCCCAATTTGCAGGCACACCATATGTATCTGGTTTGGAATGTAATCCTCCCCATAAATAATGGAATTTTTTACTATATTTAGAAAGCCCAGCTACTGCTGTTGCAGCAACATTAGCAACACCTTGACCAGTTCCTCTATTTTTACATCCTTGCTCTATTATTTTATCGTTAAATTCTTCTAATGTTGTATTTTGTTTTAGTAAGAATGTTCCAATTGGTTCATTTAAGAATGTTGTCCCTTCTGTAGAACCATCCATTCCTTCATCCACACTACATTCATCTTCACTAATATTAAATATTGTTTTTCGATGTTTTAAAATTATACTAGCTTGGTAATCAATATATGCTTGTTTTTCTGCTTCAGTTGTAAGTACACATCCTACTCCACCTCTAGAGCTTCCACATTTATAGCTAGAATTACATCTACTGTAATTTGGACCATATATTTCTGGTAATTTTAAATATATGCATCCCCCATCGCCCCGGCTTCCTGGACTTGCAAGATAAGTACCTAAATATGAGTAAACTTTAACAAAGGCATCTAGTGAACCTTTTTCTTTTACATATCTTAAAATGGTTTTAGCACCTTCTTCAAAGTTATTAAAACATTTACCAGTATTTTGGCCATTATATACACCAACGCCATAAAAATTATTACAATCAAGAGCAAATCTACTTTTATCATTAAATCCTTGTTCTTTGTATGCTATTATATAAACCATTTCGGGATTAGCACCTATTTCCATTCCCCAATCATAAATATTGCTTGCATTATCTATAAATCTTCTTGAAGTTTCTGATGGGCTAAAGCCTAAAAAATCATTTACTCGTGCTACAAATTGTTCTTTAGATAAAGGGGTTTTATAAAAATCCAATTTAGAACACTCTGTACTGTTACTTTTATTATTTTTATTATTTGGTGAATCTAAAAGACAAACAGATAATACTAATAAAATTATAATTAAAATAAAACTTATACCTATTATAATAGGTATTTTATACTTAGATAATATTACTTTAAATATTTCTGATTGTAATGATTTATTTTCAGAATATTCTGGTAAGTCAAAAGAAGAATCTTCATTTTCTTCTTCATATTCAGATTCAGTTTGTTCTTCTTTTAATTCTTCATTTTCTTCTTCTGACATACTTTTTCGCCTACTTCCTAGAAAGCTTTATTATATTTTTATAAACCTCCACCAGATCCAAAGGAATCTAATTCTTCTTGAGTTACAATAACATTAATTCTCATACGACGATTTCCACAGACAAATAAAGCTTCTCCCTGATTATAGTATTTAATACTATCTTTTTCATTATCATTTAAATCAATTAATTTAGATAAATCATCAACTGCTTGTTTACGAAGACCCATAATTAAATAGTAAGATGCATTATCAAATATTGCTTTACCATGAACTAAGACATTTGGTGCTGCAAAATCAGTTGGTTGTTGAGTAATTATAATAGTACCAGTATTATATTTACGACTACGTCTTTGAATTTGCGCTAAGAACTCAGCTCCAAGTTCATTTTTCGTTGACATTAGAACATGTGCTTCATCTACACATAAAACTGTATCAATAGTACTATCTAAACAAAGACCCCAAGCATATTTTAAAATATTAAAGAATAAAGCATTTTTTATGTTTTCATCACTATTCATAAGTTCTCTAATATTAAAGACAATAAAGTCGCTTTCAATACGCAGTGTAGTATGACCTGTAAAATAGTATCTTAACTCTTTTACCAAAGGACGAATCTTAAGTTCAAGACGTTCCATAACATCACGTTCTTGACTTTTTTCTGTCATAGATAAAAGTCTTCCCTTTATAGTTGCATATACATCATCAAATGTTGGATAATCGGCACTTGTTAATTTAGTAAAATCGGTATCATAATCAATTTTATAACGTTTATAAGTGTCTTGGACAACTTCACTAAACATAGTTAAAACATCTTCTTCAATTGATGGTGAATAATATTTCATAAAAGCTTTTAATTGTTGAAGAGTTCTTGTTAAAACTGTATAACCAAGGCCATCAGCAATTTCTTGTTCATCGGCATCTACTACTATTTCAAGTGGATTAATCATTCCAAAGTCTCCACCTTTACCTAAATCTAAGAAATCACCACCAACACTTCTACACATTTCGGCAAGTTCTCCTTCAGGATCTATACATACTACTTTATAACCATTTCTTAAATGGCTTCTTAAAAGAAGTTTTGCCGCTGTTGATTTACCACTACCACTAGTACCTAACATTATCACATTGGCATTATTACGATTATTTTCTTTTTTTATTTTATATAAAAATTGATTAAATAATACCACACCACCTGAGAAATCTACTCCAAATAAAGTACTATTTCCTGGATCTTTTATACTATCAAATATAAAAGGATACATTGCTGCTACTGTAACACTTGGAATTGGAGTTCCAACACGATTTTCGATATCTTGTTTGGGAAATATAGGAATGATACTTTTAAGAACTTTTTCTTGTTCAAACATTAGTGGTATTCCTCTCATACCAAGCCCATCAAGATAATTTCTAACTTGCATTTTCTTTGTTTCTAATTCTTCTTTATTATCTGCTGAAATGAATAAATGCATTTGGAAATCAAATATTCTTGCTTGAGTTGCAGCTAGCATCTGAATGAATTGTTCAAGGGATTCATAATCTTGTCTTATTCTTTCTTGAAAAGTCTTATCATGTTCATTTTGATATCTTTGTTTTAAATCAGCTATTTCTTTATTAAGCATTTTTTGCAAAGTAGAAAATTCAATAGGAATATGTTTAATAGCCATTTTAACACCTGATATGTTGGTTAAATTAGCAAGATAACCTTCAGATATATATTTTGGATAAGAAATAATTGTTAAAATAGTGCAATATTTTCCTCCAATTACAAATTCCATTGGCTTAAATTCTAAGCCCTTTGGAGCTAATTGACTTTTTATGTTCATTGTGGCATCACCGTTCCTGTACTTGTTGGTTTCCCCCCATTAAAGAAATTATCTATCAACATTCTTAAATCATTATTTGATACTTGAGTAGAAGTAAGTCCACAAGTTGATAAATTACTTATTAAATTATGAATCTTCTTTTGAATAATTTCCATCTTTTTATCTTTAAAAAGAATAAAATATTCTGTATCAACAACGTTATATTCAGCACTCATAAACATATTAGCTTTATTAATATCTTGAACTATTAATTTTCTTGTAATAGCATTAGGTGCATTATTATAAAGAATTTGTAAGTGAGATAAATAAACGTTTATATCAACTGGACGATCAGCAACTATTAGCCAAAATTCATAATTTATAGTATTATAAAAATTTCTTAAATTATAAATAACATTATCTTGTGTACCTTGATCAAGTATGAATATATTACGAGGAGTTACTTTAACACCTGTAACATATTCTCCACTATCAAGTTGAATCATTCCATTCATAATTCCTTTTATTGGAACCCAATCTTCAGTATATTTACTTCCAACTTTTTCTTTACTCATCTTTAAAACACCATCCTTTCCAATAATATCTCTTTCTTCCGCTAAAATATATAATAATATTAGTTATTAATTGCATCATATTATGATAGTTTGGAACTGGCATAACTAGAAATGCAGAAATAATAGCTGGAAGTAACATTAATACTATTGATGATAGATTTACTGTTGTATTAAAGATAAATAACATTATAACAGAAAACGCTGATCCAATACCAAATACAATTAAATCTATAGGAGTAAAGAATCCTAATATTAACATAGATTTTTTTGAATTAGCTGGAATTAAATAATTATGTTCCATACCTTTTTATTCCTCCTTATTTTTTATTTACTGCCACCAGTACCTGATGATGATCCAGAGCTTCCACTACTGCCGCTTGAAGGTGGTGTACTGCCACCTTTTAAAATATCGCCAAGGTTTTTGCCACCTGATGCTTTGAAAGCATTTTCTAAGATTTTTTCTTGAGCAAGAGCTTCATCCAGATGGTCTTCACGCCATTTTTTAGCATCTTTTTCAGATCTAGCTTTATTAGTGTAAGTTCTAATTGCTTTATATTTTTCATTATCTTTAGCATAAATAACTGAAGCCTTAGCTTCTATTTCTTTTTTATCTGCATCAGTTAAATTATTACTTTGTAATCTAGAAATTTTAGATGATATAGCATCATTAGAGAAAGTACTAGCCATTTCTTCGGCCTTTCGACCTTCAAATATACTACCATCAAAACTAGTATTTTTCTCTTTCTTAATTAATTCATTAAGTATTCCAATTTGTGTTGCATCATCTGCCATAACTGCTTTATTAAGTTGATTATTTAAATCTTGAAGTTTTTTATCCTTTATAGCATTAAATCTAAGTTCTTGAACTCTTCTTTGTTCTTCAATTCGTTCCAATTCTTTACGACGATTTTCTTCAAATGCTGTTCTTTGTTCAGTAAGCTCTTTCTTAAGATCATCTATAGTAATACCGATAGCATCTTTACGTGCTTTACCAAATTCTTCAGTGCCTTCAATTCTACTACGTATACCCTCTTGAGTGTTAATATAAGCATCTTTTACAGATCTTTTAACTTTATTTCTTTTATCATCTAAATAAGCTCTGCCACCAAACCATCCAGCATCACCTTCTAGTCCATACGCATCATAAATAGCTTGTCTTTGTTTACCAAATTGTTTGCTTTTTCCTTTCCAACCATTTAAAGATCCAAATTTAAATCCAGAGCCAAAACCTGCACCATTTACCATAGAAGTCCATCCTGCGCCAAGGCCTCCAGCTAAAGCTCCAATAGTTCTTTTTCCTGGTGATAAGAAATTGCCTACTGCATTTATACCTTTACCTAAGAATCCAGCATCATTTAATTTAGCTCCTATACCAAGTTTAATATTACCTGAATCAATTCCAATAACACTACTTATCAATTTTGGTGCTTGTTTTGCAAACGCAAATAATCCTAAAAGAATTATTACTTTTGTAAATACTCCTCCTGTATTTGATAGAGATAATATCGACCCATTAGTATCAAATATTTTTATACAAAAATAACAAATTATATACATAATAAATAATCTTACAAATACTTCCATATAAGTTGCAAGTGAAGCTTTAACCCAGTTATCAAATACTGATTTTTTTTCTGGTATTATCCTCATCAAAATTGGTATCGGAGATAAGATTTGATAAAAAGCAAGTTTAAATACTCTTATTCCTAAATCAATACAAAAAGATAAAATAACATAAGCCATAAATATTCCACAAGCTGTACTAACAAGAGGAATATATTTTGCTGGTGTATCATCATCTGCTACTATTTCAGCTGTTAGAGCAATTGATGTAAAATCTTCAACATGTCTACATTCAGATATAGTATTATCAATAATACAAGCCTTTAGCGACGACCAATTAGCATATTTATTATTTATATCAATATCCTCACCATTCTCGTTTTTATCTGGTATTTGCAAAAAGGCTTCTAAAAGATGCATTGCAGTTACATTACCTATTTTGCCATACTTATAATCAGAGTTTTCACCAAGTACAATTCTCCCAACTACATCTTCATTAATTGCCGCTGATTGTAATTTAAATGCATAGTTAAAAATTGTAGGGACAACACTAACAAGTATTAAAGATATTACTAAATTTGTTGCAATTTTTGTTGTATTTTTAATATCATCTGGATTTACTAATGCTTTTAATAAAGCGTAAGCTAGATAAAATAACATAATAACTCCAATTATAGTTAATAAATTATTAGCTATACCTTGATAAGTATCTGAAGTAAATATTGTAGCACCAGCAAGAGTTTCATAAACTCCAAATAATGTGCTGATTGCCCAATAAACTAAACCATCTATAAACAAAAATAAACTAGTTACTTTTTCAAATATAGAATCGAAAATACCACCTAAAAACAAAACTAACATATTATTCCTCCTTTCTTTTAATTATCAATCTATTAATATCCTAAACCTGACATACCACACTCTACTCCCGCTATTTTTAGTACAAAATCAAGTAAAGTCGGTAAGACAAATATTATAACACCTAGTATTAATCTCTTTACCAATAATGTTGATGATTTTTTAATAGCTGATTGGTCTTGAGATGCAATTGCACCAACATAATCTTTTATAGACATAGCCAATATTAATATTGGAACTATAAATCTGATAAACGATAATATTTCTTTTAATATACTTCCAAAAGTCCCTTCTGTAAGTTCACTACATTGTAATTTTCCAATGTCGGCATCTACACCAGTGCCACTAACATTTATTAGTGTTGTGCAGCCTTTTTCTTTATTCCAATAACATTTTTTACCTGTTTCATCTTTTTTAGGACATGAATATTCATCTGGATAATCTTCACAACTAAAGATTGTTCCTAAATCTTTACAAGTACTACCTGATAATTCACATGTATGTCCATAATCACTCTTGTCTGGGCAGTTCCCAGTTTCTTTATAAGCCTGTTCACAAGTATATTTTGTTTTACAAGATTTATTTTCATTATTTGTTATACAAGCATTACCAGAAGCATCATACTTTCCATTACATTCATTATAAGTGTAATCACTACATTTTTCTTTAGCTAAAAAATTAGTATTGTTTGTTATTTCTTCTTCTTTTTTCAGTTCTGAAGAGATACCTTTCATATAATTATCATACTTTTCTCTAACACTTCGATAATCTTTTATTACTTGGTCGCCTTCTTTAAGAGTTTTAGAATTAACATAAGAGTTAACTTCATTATCCCAATCTTTTAAATAATTATTAAAATTTTTAATGTTTTCATGACATTTATCTAATCTTGTTGTAGTAGCTTGAGGGTCAATACAGCTTTGTAAAGTCCATGTATTAATTCTTGTATTAAGATTTTCTATATATTCTTTAACTTTTGCCTCAGCAGCAGATTTATCTCCACTACCTTTTAACTTAGCTATGCCACCTGCAGAGGAACTTATATCGGCTTCTTTCATTATTTTAGCAGCTTCATTGTTGTCTTTAGCAAAATAATATGGATATCCATATGTTGCTATTGTTTGATCCATATCCATAACTAATATAGGTGGACATTTTTTATTTTTTTTTACGTGTTTTTTACCTGAAAAAGATGTAAATTCGGATTTTTCCCAATTGAAAATTGTAGCTATTGAACTATCTGTTGTTGCTTTTGCACCATAATCCCCATAACATTTATAAGAGTAATTATTATAAATAACACATAATGCCGCCATTTCACTTCGACCTGATAAACTGTCTTTTGAAGCATAATACTCACATGTAAATAATGCTTTTTTTGCATTTACAATACTTGGCAAAAATAATATTAACGCTATCAAATATATTATATATCTATGTTTTTTCATATTTTAACCTACTTTACAATCTCTCTTAATAATTATATCAATTATTTTAATACATTACTAGATAAAAATCAAAAAAATCGAATGGTTGAATTCGATTTTATTTGCAACTTGTAGGATTAAATAAACATTTACTACAGGTTTCAAATTGACTTGCATCAGTTCTATATGGTTTTATTAAATTAAATACAAAATTTAAAATGGTAGGAAGAAGGAATATTATAAGTCCACAAGCTATTCTTGTAATCAAAGCAGTTGTAGCTTTTTTTATTTCTTCTTGTTTTCCTGCAATAACTGCTTTACTATAATCTACTACACCCATAATAGTTAATAATAAAGGTATTACTATTTTTACGATTAAAAATAAATATCCTATAAATCTAAAGGCATTTTTCATTCCTTTATCATTACAAACACTAGTGCCTGTAATAATACTTGATATTGCTTTACAATTTATTTTTTTATTACTAGGATAATGGCAATTTCCATCTTTACAGAAATACTGAATATTTTTATTTTTCTTGCAAAGAAAATTATACATATCTGAATCATAATGATCTGCATTAACAAAATACTCTTCATAATCATAAGTTGCCCATAATAATTCTTTACTTTTAGTATCATAAAATAAATCTGGACAAGAAGAATCAATTTGACCACATACTCCGTTTGTCTCATTTTTTTCTTTTCCATCTGGATATGTAATAGTACATTTATTACCTTCACCTTTTACTGTTATTTTATTTTTACCATGAGTGTAATTACAAGTATATTTTGAATTGCTTGTTGCTTGTTTAAGGCATGCTCCAATACACTTACTACTTTTTTTGTCTAAATCTTCAATTAAATATCCCGTATTTGGTCTATGATCATTATCATCATTTGTTGTATCAATAATTTTATCTCCATCTAAAATTATATGTTTAGGACAATCCCAACTATCATCTGATCTAATGAACTTATAATCTTTTAATTGTTTTTTACTGGGAATACTAGAAAAAGGTAATGATGATTCTAATTCTTTTCCATTTTGGTATCTATTTACTTCATAATGATCTGCAGTATCATTAATAACTATTAAATCATTGGCATATGAACAAGAAAGTGTTGTATATGTTTCTGTATCTTTATCAATACTTACTCCATTTTTAGTAGTTTTGGCATCTACATTAGTTACAATAAATAACAATAATAATGGCAATAAAAATTTTAATTTTTTCATAATATTCACCTATCTTATTTCATAGGGAGACTCTTCTGTTCCTTCCCCACTACTATATAAAATATCTTTATCAAGAGCTAAAACATATCGATAATATGCTTTTTCAATAGCATAATCATTTTCTGGAGCTCCAGAATATCTTATATAATATACACTATAAGTGTTATCACTATCTCCAGTTAAAGTCCACCATTTTTCTTCCAAATCGGCTAAATAATTATAATTTTGACATTCATCATTTGTAGGTGTTATGCAAGAAGAATCTAGGCTAGCTCTCATATAATCATACATAGGCAGAAGACCAATACTTTGTTCTTCCATTTTTTCTTTGCATTCTAAAGAACCATCATTTGACAAACTTTCTTCATTTCTTTTTCCTATACATAAATCAAATTTAGTAAGATATTTATTATAATCCTTAAACTTATTTATATAAATATTATTTAAGTTATTTAGGGCTCTACTTAAAGTATAATTATTTATTCCTCTTTCTGATTCAGTTTCTGAATTATATCTATCATCAAAAACATCATATAAATCATCAGCTTCTTCAATGTCTAAATCATCTAAAATAATATATATTTTATTATTTTCATCTATTTTAATAATACGATATAAATTACCCGCAAATTTTAGATAATTATCTGGATCTTGTCCACGATAAATAAATTCATTATTTATTTCATATAAACCATCACCAAAGACATTTTTTTCATTATTATTTTTTAAAATATCAACAAATTTGCTAGTTTTAAAATCTTTACAAGTCAAATATGCTTGATATTTTAACTCTCCACCATTATACTCAACAACAACATTAGAAGTGCATGAAGGATCTTTAATATATTTACTTAACTTTTTAATATATTTGCCTGCCACTAAATCATTAGTATCTATTACAACTTTAGGAATACTACTGGTAGGAGCTTTTTCTAAATGATCTTGTAAATAGTTATAAGCAGCATTTTCTAATTTATTTTCTAAGCTAGTATATGTTACTTTATGATTCATTATATTAGCAATAATTACTATTAACAAAATTAATCCTAACATTATACCTATAAATGTTAAAGACATTTTTCTATTTTGTTTATCTTTAAACATATTTTTAAAATTATTTATTATATTTTTGAATTTGTCCACATTAATCACCTATATAAAAAATATAACATAGCAATATAAAAAAAGCAATTTTAGAAGCTTTTTTTAACTGAATTTTTGACGTTTTATAAAATAAAAAATAGGAGTTAATCACTCTCCTATTAAAAAATGACGATATTCATAAAAAGAAATTTATAAATAACATTTTTCTCAAAGCATAAACAGTTAGCTAAACTATTTATCTCCCGAGTTTTTTTACTTAACGTATGAGTCCTACTCTCACCTTCAAATATTCCTAGAAAATTTTAGTTTCTCTTTATTATATAATAATATAATAAACGCAATGTACATTGACTAGAATATAGATTAATCACCTTATAGTATCGTATGCAATTTGATACTATAGCGAAACACTAAGAATATTTTACTATCGTTATATTTTTAATAAATAAAAATATAACGTAAAGATTAATATGAAAATTAGTTTCATATAATCTTTAAATAGTAAGATTAAAAAATATTTCTTAAAGATTTACTTCCTATTCTTACTATAACTAAAGTATAACACTTTAGTTTTAAAAGTCAATACTTTTTTTCGACATAAATCTTAACATATGATTACACTAAATTTTTTCTTTTATAATTTTATAAGTAAGAGGGATTATTTCATCATTACCTACAAATTCTGCTATAAATTTATCTTGTTTTTTAGATATTATTATCCCTATTGTTTTATTGT
>CAOJUX010000022.1 GCA_948444795.1 uncultured Erysipelotrichaceae bacterium
TTATATCTATATCTTTATTACATTCTGTTCCAATATAATTATATCCATTCTTATCTGGAAACTCTTCTTTCTTTTCTCCATCTACTAGGACTGCTAGAGTTATATCTCTTTTGGTAAAGTTTGGCACTTTTCCCTTTAATACATCAAAACTTTTTGATGTTTCAAAATATGCATGACTTCTAATTAAACTTACAATAGCGACTATTCCAAGTACTATAACTATACTTATAATTATTATGCTATTTCTTTTTTTATTTTTATTAAATTTTTTTAAATTCATACTTTATTCTTCCTTCTACTATTAATATTTATCGCTACAACAATTGTATTGTAAATATAGTATACAACAAATATGTTCACATTTCAACATATTTGTTGTAGGAAATAGTATAAAGAATTTGGAGGATTAATTTATGTATTATACTGACAGAATACAATGGGTAAGAGATTGCAAAAATATCACTCAAAGAGAAATGGCTGAAAAATTAGGAATTAAACAACAGCAATATGCGCGTTATGAAAAAGGTATTAATATTATGCCAGTTACATATCTTCCTAAGATATGTAAAATATTAAACATATCTGCTGACTATATTTTAGGTTTTACCGATGAAATGAAAGAAATTAATAAAAATGGCAAATAAAAAAGTATGAAATTTAACATTACTAAATCATACTTTTTTTATTTGGCTATTTCAGAAGTTACACTTAATTTGCTTTTAAAAGTTTTATTTTGAACATCATCGTTTAAAGTTACTGAATCATTAAGCCATAACCTTAAATTATATGTTTTCTCTTCTCCACCTTTTACAGTACCTTCTTGTATCTTATATGCTTTATTAGCAATTTCTCCATCTTTATTATAAGTAGGAGTAATCTCATCATATGTATTTAATATTTTCTTTTCATTTTCATCAATTTTAGTAGCAATATATTGACTTTCTAATAAATTATCACTATCTAAAACTTCTAAATTCAATTGAAAAGCAGCATCTTTTTTACAAGTATTTACCAATTTAAAAGTATAAGGTCTTAAATTTTTAGCTTGATCATCAGTTATAGGAAACTGATTTCTTAAAGTTATACTGCTATCTTCAGACAAATCTTGTATTTCAACATTTAAACAATCACTTTGTAAAATATTTGTAGTTGTTTGACCAGTATTAAAACTAAAATATGCATAAGTAAAACCTATAATCATTATTAATAAACTAAATAAAATAACTAATGTTACAGTATTATTTTTCTTTTTTATATTATCTTCCATAATAAATACCTCTCTATCAATATATTTATAAAAAAAGTATAACATAAAAATCTCGTAAAATGAAGATTTTTAATCAATATTTAATAAAAACATCTTTAACCCCATAAATTTATCTATAATTCCACTTTTTATTTTATAATCTATTTCAGCTATAGTTTTTAAATATTTTTTTAGTTCATCTTCCCCATAAAGCGTTGCTTCTTTCAAAATTTTATCTACTTGCCAATCCTGCATAGCAAGTTCTTTACTAATTGTATCCTTATAAAAACCATTCCTAGTGTATATTTTTACTGATAAAATTAGTCTATACTCTCTGGCAAGTAATAATAAAAGTGTTATAGGATCCACTTTTAAAATATACAAATCTTCTAATATTTTAAGGGCATTTATTAAGTTTTTATTAACTACACTTTCAACAAATTTAAAATTATTATCATTTAAAGATTTAGCAGCAATATTAATTACATCTTTTTCTAAAATAAGACAAGGTTCATTATAATATAAAAATATTTTATTAAGTTCATTATATATTAAATCATAATTACTAAAACAAGAATTTATTAAATAATTAATTGCTTCAGTCTCTATTTTAAATTTATTATATCTAACATATTCTCTAATTTTATATATAAGATCATCTCTTTTTACTATATCAGTATTAATAATTTGGTATTTTTCTTTAAATTTTTTGACTATTTTCTTGCGAGAATCAATATTATCATAACAAGTAAAAATAATTTTAGTATTTTCTATGGGGTGTTCTATATATTCTAAAAAAAGTTCTATATCACTGTCTTTAACTTTCTTAGAAGTAAATATATAAGAATTTTTAACTACTAAATATTTTACTTCATTAAACATAGATACATAACCAGCTTCCGTTAAAACATCTTCTAACTCATTTGTATTTAAATCCATTGTTATAATATTTTTATTATTTTTGGTAATTTCACTTACCTTTTCATCTATAAGTCTAAAACTCTTTCCATATACTAAATACATTTTACCACCACTTATTTTATTATAACTAAAAAGAAACTTTTTTTAAAGTCTCTTTAATCTATTTAAACACTATATAGTGTTACTATATCTTATGTAAAAGTACCATTTATATTGCATAAATTTTTGTTGATTTCAAATTTAATTGTTCCCATATCTTGAGTATTTAAAGATTTTATATTTAATTCATTTAAAGATTTTAAGACCTCTTCATTAGGATGATGATATAAATTGTTTCTTCCAGCAGATATAATGCCGTATTTAGGAGAAATAAATTTTAAAAATTCTTTTTTAGAACTAGTTTTAGAGCCATGATGCCCAAGCACTATAAAATCTGCTTTTAATTTATATTTGGCCATAATATTTTTTTCTACTAAAGTTGAAGCATCACCCATAAATAAAAATTTATTATTTTGAATATTAAACAAAGTAATGATACTATTATCATTTTCATTATCATAACTAGTAGTTTTTATAAACTCAAAATCAAAATAATTTGCTTGATAACTTTTATTAATATTGCACTTTTTTACAACATCTCTTTCATAATTATTTGTATTACCCTCATTAATAAGGCAACTAGTTACTTTAAAATTATCAAGTAAAAAAGAGGCATAGCCCATGTGATCAGCATCACCATGAGTAAATATTAAATAATTTATTTTTCTTATTCTAATACTTTTTAAAAATAGTATAATATTTTTAATCACTGTATTATTATTTTTTGATTTTTTCCATTCTTCTTTATTAAAATCTATTTTTCCTCCTGTATCTATCATTATAACTTCTTTGTTTTTTGGTGATATTAATAAATTACTTGATCCTTGTCCAACATCAAGAGTATAAACATAATAATTATTATCAAATAAATTCTTATTATATATAGCACATAAATGTCCTAATAATAAAATTATTAATAATTTTTTTTCACTCAAAATTAATAAAATTAAAATACTATAATAAACAACTATTTCAAAAATATTAATAGAACCGAATATTATCATAATTTTAAAAGCATTTAAAAATAAATTCATAAAATTTAAACATAATATAAGTATATCAAATATTGGTGTTAAAAATGGAATAAAAAATGTTATAAGTGCCATAGGAAAAACTAGTGCACTTACAAATGGCACCAATATTATATTTACTACAATAGAAAATAAATTTATTTCAAAATTTAAATATATAGTAATAGGCATAGAAAACAAAAATGTAATCAAACTAATCATAAAAGTCTGATAAAACTTATTTTTATTAGTCAATTTACCACTCACTAAAAGAATTGAAAAAGTTATTATAAAAGTATAAATAAAACCAACATTATATAAATCAAATGGATCTATTAAGAGTATTATAAAGGCTGTTATAAATAATATTTTAAATCTACTAACTCCAAAATTAAAATGCTTATTTATATCAATTAATAACGTAAATATTATTGCTCTTAAAAATGAAATTGAAAACCCAGATATAATCAAATAAAAAAATAAGACCAAAAAAATGATAATATTTTTCTTATTTACTTTTTTAAGTATTTTACTCAAAAATATATAAACTAAAGATAAATGCATACCAGATAAAGCAAATAAATGACTTACTCCATTTTCTGAAATAATATTTTTACTATTTTCATCCATTAAACTTTTATCTCCTAAAATAAAAGCCTTTAAATAAGCGCTACTTTCTTTATCTTTGATTCTGTTATTAATACTATTTCTGATATTATCAATTATAGATAATTTCTCATCTAAAATAATTATTTTTTCAATATAAAAATTTAAATATATATGATTATAATATAAATATTTTTTGTAATTAAAAGTATTTGGTATGGTATTTTCTAACACTTCTTTTTTAGCGCCACTAATTTCTACTAAAATACCATTTTTTATTTTATCTTTATAAAAAGATAGTTCTTCTTCACTTTTAAAATAATAATTACCAACAAATGTTTCTTTATCTTTTAAAGTTAAAGACAATCTACTTCCATCAAATTTATAATTAATAATTTTGGCAGTAATCGTCTTTACATCATCAGGATAACTAGTTGTATAATCCCTAATCTTTGTAAAAAATATACAATAAAAAAATATAAAGATAAAAAGGAGACAATAAAAAATTTTAGACTGTAATATATTCTTTAATCTTTTCAAACAAAGCATCTCCAATGCCACTTACTTCTTTAATATCTTCAATAGTTTTAAACTTTTTACCAATTCTATATTCAATAATTTTTTGAGCTTTAGCCTCTCCAATACTCGGAATATTTGTAAGTTCATTTAAACTAGCAGTATTTATATTTATTTTTGTATTTAAGTTATTGTTATTATTTGCATTATTATTTGTTGTGTCTTTATTTTTAATTTCAGCCTCTGCATAATTAGAATCATTCTCTGCAAAAGATTTTACTTCTTCTTTATTAGAAGAATTTACATTTTCACACACGCAAGACGAAGTATTAGAACTATATTTACTAGAAACTACTACTAATGCTTCATCAATAAGTTTTTTACTCAAATTTAAATTTTTGGTTGAACCATTTTTTAAAAGACCACCAGCCATATTAATTAAATCATTTACTGTAGCCCCCTCTGTTATTTTATATACTCCAGGCTTTTTTATATACCCTTTAATATCAACATTAAAAGTTTTAATTGAATTTCCCTCATTTTCATTTGAATTATCATTACATTCATATACTATTTTTTCTTCTTCTTTGGGATTATTTGTAAAATAATATATAGTAGCAACATTAGTTATTAATAAAATCGCAATTGGAACTAGCAAAATATACTTTTTTATTAAATCCATTTTTTCACCTCCTGTTATATATATACCCCTTGAATTTGCTATTTCCTTTTTTAAGTAAAATTTTTTTTAAATTATAATAAAAAAATCGCTATTAAAAATGCGATTGTTTAAATATATTTCAAATATAATTATTTTTGATAATTTCTATCATTTATAATATCTCTATTTGTTTCAGAAATAAACTCTTTAATTTCCTCTAAACTTGCTTGATTTTTGCCGAGTTTATTAGATAAAGATTCGAAAGAATAAACACACTTTCCAGTATTTCTAGTCATAAAAGAGGCCGTAAAACCATTAATAATCCCAAAAAAATCTTTATTCATAATATCTATAAAAAAACTATTATAAGGTGTTGATACACTTGATGGAATAAGTACTCTAAAGCTCCCTAAACTACTAGCATCTGGATAAGCCACATATCCTAAAAATAATTTAGTAGTATCTAAAATATCTCCATTTTTATTTTCCTTCTCCCACTCAGCTATATCTTTTTCTAAATTACTAATTATAATTTTCTTTATTATTTGCTCCATAAAAATTTCCCCTTAAGTTACTCCGTATTATAATCTTGTTATAAAGATTTGTCAAATCAAATATTATCTACCACTTTTTTTATTCTATTATTACTATTTTCAATCGCCACTCTCTCCACTACAAATAACATTAATATTAAATTAATAGTAAAACTTCCTCCATAAGTTAAAAAGGGAATAGGCACTCCAGTTAAAGGAATAAGAGCAAGTACCCCCATTAAATTTACAATCAAATGTAAAAGTATAAAAGCAAATGTCCCATAACAAAGAATCATATTACGAATGTTACCTTCTGCTTCCTTTGCTATTTTTAAAATACGATAAAGTATAAAAACATATCCAATTAAGACAATTACTCCAACTATAGATCCTAACTCTTCTATTAATATTGGAAAAATGAAATCGGTGTGAGCTTCTGGCAAATATAAATATTTTTGCGTCGAATTACCAAGTCCAACCCCAAATAGCCCACCATTATGAATTGCTATATAACCATTACATACCTGATACCCTGTATCTTCTGAATATCTAGAACAAGGATTTTTAAATTGCAATCTTGAGATTTGGCGAGAATTTAATATATCCGTTCCACTATATAATAATCCTGCCACAAACACAAATAAGGCTATTCCTAATACTTTGAATAATTTAATTTGATTCTTTTTCCCTAAAGGAATAGTCAAAAATATTATAAAACCAATCCCTGCTATAATAAGAGCGCCTCCTAAATCTGGTTGCATAGCTACTAAGAAAAATATAACTCCAACAAGTATTAAAGGAATTAAATTATAATATAAATTTTTTTGAAATTTCTTTAAAGATTTACTATAAAAAACAGCCATATAAACTATAATTACAGATTTAGAAAATTCAGCTGGTTGTAAATTTATCCCTCCAAGACTATACCAGCTTTGAGCATTATTTGATACTACACCATAAAAGAAAAGACCTATCAAAGCCGCTAAAATACCTATTACCAAAATAGGTGTTAACTTTACATACTTAGAAGTTGGAATATTTAAAACAAAAAGACCTCCAATAAATGATATTATTAAAAATAACAGTTGCCTAGTAAAAAAATGATAAGAAGAGACATTATATCTTAAAACAGCTGATATACTAGAGGCAGATAAGATTAAAATTAAACCAAGTACTGAATATAATATCATCATAAACATAAGTGGTTTATCAATTTTCTTCCATAGTCTCTTCATTGTATTCACCTATTATAATAATAACATATAAATCAAACTTAAATCTACTAAAATTACTTAATATAGACATTTTAAAGTAGCAAATTTTATAATTTAGAGTAAACTATATTAGATACATGAAGGAGGTATAGTATATGTATTATTACGGAAATAACGGTTACTATAACACTGGTTATGGTGGCGGGTATGGGATGGCTCCTTGCTGCAATACAGGATACGCTGGATATACTAGTGGTTATGGCTTAGGTGCCGCTATTTGGATTGTTTTATTCATACTTCTAGTAATCATAATTGGTGCTGGATGGAACTGGAATAACAATAATTAGGAAGTTTTACTTCCTTTTTTTATTTTTTTTTGTTACAATATATCTGATTTAGGGGTGATTAATTTGAATTTACCAAATATAGAAATATTAGATGAAAAAGATAAAAGATTAAGACTAATAAGCAAAGAAGTGAAGTTTCCGCTTTCTAAAGAAGATAAAAAAAGAATCCAAGATATGCTTGACTATTTAAAAATAAGCCAAATAGATGAATTAAGAGAAAAATATAATTTACGTGCTGGTATGGGACTTGCTTATATTCAACTTGGTATAGCTAAACGTATATTTGTCATAGTAAATGAAGAAGATGATGGAACATTTACTAATTATATTGTTATTAATCCAAGAATTATAAGTAATAGCGAAGAATTAATTTATGTTGGCGAAGGTGAAGGATGTTTGTCTATTAATAGAGATACTGAAGGAATTGTCCCTAGATATGCTAGAATTACAGTTGAAGCTTATGATATAGATGGTAAATCTTACACATTAAGAGTTAGAGAAGATTTATCTGTTGCTTTCCAACACGAAATGGATCATTTAGAAGGAATTTTATTCACCGACAAAATAGATCCTAAAAATCCATATAAAAATGCCAATATGATGAGAGAAATTTAAAAAGAACATATCAGTTCTTTTATTTTACTTTATCATAAATAAATTTTTTAGCTCTACATATTTGGGTTGCATTTAAACTATCTATATAATTTATAGGACTACTATTTTCATCAAAACTTATAATATTTAAAAAACATCTTAATAATCCCTCATCTATGCCAATAAATTTTAAATATCTAATATAATTTTCATATTCATAAATATCCATTAGATGTACCCCCCCCCCATACAAATAATTTAAGACTATCATATTATAACAATATAAATCACTTTCCTCATCAGCAATTATTAAAGATGTATCTTCATCAACTATATATTTTTCTGGTATTTTAAAGGATATACTATTTTTAGTCATATATTTTGCTGGAAAAGGTTTATTATTGGCAATTTTTATACTATCAAGATCAACTAAAACAATTTCTTTTTTCTCTGTATTAACCATTATATTACCACATTGTAAATCATTTATATAAATACTATTTAAATTAGTCGTTGATCTTATAATTTTTAAATGATCTAACACTTTTCCGATATACTTTATGTAAAATAATTTTTCTTTTAAATCAACATTTTTATTATTTAAAACCAAAGATAAATTAACTCCTTCATAATATGGTACAGTGAATCCTACAGTTTTATGATTTATAACAGCCAAATAATCTGGTGCAAACAATTCTACAGGTAATAAATTTCTATAAGTATCAATCATTTCCAAAGTATACAATTTATTAGCAAAATAACTTCCATTATCTCTATAAAGCTTTTTAAGTACCTTTAAAACGCCATTAAAATAGATTTTATAAATTTCTCCCTCAGTATTAGACACGCCACTTGGAATACTAAATTTATCTAAATTCTCAAATCTTTTATTTGTTATAGAAATTGATCTCATAAAAATATCCCCCTTTATTGAGGGATTATCTTAACATATTTATTTGACATTTACAAGTCTTATAAATTTTTTATTCAAAATTTACAAATTCTTGTTCATATTTTAAATCTATATGGTATTTTTCTTTAACTTTTTCCTGAACAAAAGAAATTAAATTTCTTACATCCTCTCCCGTGGCATTTCCTATATTTATAATAAAATTGGCATGCTTACTACTAACCATAGCATCGCCTTTTCTTGATTCTTTAAGCCCAGCATCTTCTATTAATTTTCCAGCAGGTCCAATATCAGTATTTCTAAATACACTTCCAGCACTAGGGTATTCTAAAGGTTGATTTTTTTTACGTATTTCTAAAAAACTTTCCATAACATTTTTTATAATATTTTTATCTTTTCTTTTTAAAGAAATTGTAGCCTCTAAACATATATAATTAGGATTTTCTTTTAAAAAGGAAGTTCTATAATCAAAAGCTAAGTCTTTATTTTTTAAATCTATTATCTTTAAATCTGGAGTAAGTACTTTTATGCTTTCTACAATATTTTTCATTTCACTCCCATGAGCGCCAGCGTTCATAAAAACTCCTCCGCCTAAAGTACCAGGAATTCCTCCAGCGAATTCCAGCCCAGATAAAGAATTTTCTAAAGCTACATATGATAATTTAATTAAAGAAATCCCCGATCCAGCCTTTATTTTATCACCATCTATTTTGAGATTATCAAAAAAATCAAGTTTAATCAATATTCCATCATATAATTTATCATTAAAAATTAAATTAGAACCTTTTCCCAAAATTTTATACTTAATATGATTATCTTTTATATATTCTATAAGTTTTACTAGAGAAGAAACATTTTTTGGATAAGCTATACATCTAGCATTTCCCCCTAGTTTAAATGTATTGTATTTTTTTAAAGATACATCAAATTCGAGCTTTCCAATATCTAATTTTTTCAAATCATTTAACCAATTATCCATTTTATTATCTTCCTTTTAAACATTTTCTAAACTAACACTAACAATTTTACTTACTCCAGACTCTTGCATAGTTATACCATATAAAGTATCAGCATATTCCATAGTTCTTTTTTTATGAGTAATTAAAATAAACTGGCTATGTTTCTTTTGTTCTTGTAAATATTTACCAAAAGCATCAACATTTGCTTCATCTAATGCAGCCTCTACTTCATCTAAAATACAAAATGGTATAGTTTTAACATTCATAATAGCAAATAAAAGCGATATAGCTGTTAAAGTTTTTTCTCCCCCACTTAAAAGTCCAATTGAATTAAGTTTTTTCCCAGGAGGTTCTGCAATTATATCTATTCCCGTTTCTAATATATTATCTGGTTCAGTTAAACGTAAAAGCCCATTACCACCTTTAAATAATTTTTTAAACACTTTAGAAAACTCTTTACTAATATCATTAAAAGTCTTAGTAAATTTATCCTTCATAATAATATCCATTTCATCTATAACGCTTTCTAAACTTTTGCTGGATTCATTTAAATCATTTATTTGTTCTATCAAAAAATTATATCTAGTAGAAACCCTATCATATTCTTCAATAGCAAATAAATTTACTTCTCCTAAATTATTAATCTCCTTTTTCAAAATATTTACTTTATTTTTAGCATCAACTAAATCAATTTCTAAAATATAATCTTCATGAGCCTTTTCATAAGTTAAATTATATGTTTCATTTAAAACTAGCAGTAAATTATCAAGTTTAATATCCATTTTTCCAATTGCAACTTCCTTGTTTTTTAATTCATTTTGCAATTTATAATAAATTGCATTTTTTTCTTTATATTGTTTCTCAATTTCAGCTATTTTATTTATTGTTTCATTTTTATTATCTTTTAATTTTTCTAAATTATTACTCACTAATATTTTTTCTTTTTCTGAAGCACTTACCAAATTCATTAAATTCATTAATTTTTCATCTATAGTATCATCATTAAGAGCTATTACTCCTTCAAGTTCTTTATTTATTTCTGCCAATTTAATTTTTTTATTTTCTAAAATAGTACTTTTATCTTTTTCTATTTCTTTTAAATTTATAATATTTCTTAAAAGAGTCTCTTCTTTTTCATTTAAAATTTCTATATCTTCATCAAAATTATCTATTTCTTTATTAAGATTATTATTTTTAATTTCTAATTCTTTAGTTTTTGCTGTAATATTTGCAAGTTCTCTTTTTTCATTTAAATTACTATTGCTTTTATATATTCCCCCTGATAAAGAACCTCCAGCATGCATTATCTCACCATCTAAAGTTACAATACGATATTTATAGTTAATTAATCTTCCAAATTCCGTCATAGTATTCATATCTTTAACAACAATAATATTTCCTAACTGATTAGTAATAATATTTTTATATTTAGTTTGATAAGAACATAAATCACTTAGTATACCTATATAACCATTTTTATTTTCTACTTTATTCAAGGTTTCTTTATCAATAAAACGCTCTTTTATTACATTTAGAGGAAAAAAGGTAACTCTACCTAACTTATTATTTTTCAAATAATTAATACATTCTTCTGCAGTTTCTGGAGTATCAACTACCACAAAATTTATACTAGCTGCAAGTGCAACGTCAAGAGCAGTAGCATATTTATCTTGAGTTTCAATAAGTTTTCCTATAGTGCCAATAACACCTTCTAATCTAATATTATTCAAAATACTTTTAACAGAATAAGGAATTTTAGTATCATTTATAAGGTTTGCTTCAACAATATCTTTTTTATTTTTTAAAGCAAGCAATTCTTTAGCATTCTCATTTCTATTCTTTAAAAGTGAATTTCTTTTAATTTTATTATAACTTTGTTCTTCACTTACATTTTTAAGTTCCTTTTCACGCTCTTTTATATTTGATTTAATATTATTTATTTCATTACTTAAAACTTCAATCATTTTATCTGAATCAAGAATTTCTTCTTTTAAATTTAAAATATCATTAGAAAAAGAGACACCATCACTATATTTTTTGCGTTCTACATACATATTTTTTTCATTTTGCAAATTCATAAATTTACTTGTCAGTTCAAGAAGTTTTGCATTTTCTTTTCCTATTTCTTCATCTAGTTTAATATTTTTAAGTTTTAATTGCTCTAAATAAGAATTTTCTTTACTATTTTCATTATCACTTTCAACTATTTTTTTATTAATTTCTTCAATTTCTTGTTTTATTTTAGTATAATCTTCATTAATTATAGAAATTTCATCTACAATCGTAGCTATTTCAATACTTGAAAGATCATCTTTAAGCTTTAAATATTTTTTAGCATTATCACTTTGCTCTTTTAAAGGCTCCACTGTAGTTTTTAATTCATCGATTATTAAAGTAATTTTTTCAATATTTTCTTTAGTACTTTTTAACTTTCTCAATGATTCCTCTTTACGTTTTTTATATTTTACAACACCAGAGGCTGATTCAAATATAATTCTTCTTTCTAGTGGCTTACTATTAACTACTGATTCTATATTTCCTTGACTTATTATATTAAACGAATCTAAACTAGCTCCCGTATCTAAAAAAAGATCAGTTATATCTTTAAGTCTAGTACGAGTATTATTAATAAAATATTCTGACTCTCCATTTTTATAAATTATTCTTTTCACTTCAATTTCATTAAAATCAGTATTTAAATATTTATCTTCATTAGAAAAAGTTAAAGAAACAGTTGCTGAACTAGCTCCACTTCGTGATTTTGAACCAGCAAATATAATATCACTCATATTATTTGAACCACGAAGCGATTTCACAGATTGCTCTCCTAAAACCCATTTTATAGCATCAACTATATTAGATTTACCACTACCATTTGGCCCAACAACACATGTTATATTATTATCAAGAGCAATATTTGTTTTGTCTGCAAAAGACTTAAATCCATTTACTTTAATATTTTTTAAATACATAAATTACCTCCTAATACACTTTTCATATGCGTCTTTAGCTGCAGCTTGCTCTGCTTGTTTCTTACTTTTTCCTATACCACATCCATATACTGTATCATCAATTATTAATTCAATTTCATATTTTTTATTATGAGCAGGTCCAGTTTCACTTTTTATAATATATTCCAAACTTTTTTTATCTGTTTGAACAAGCTCTTGCAATATAGATTTATAATCTTGATTAAATGTAATTCCTTTTTCTATATAAGGCACCATTAATTTAAGCACAAATTTTCTAGCAATTTCATAATTATTTTCTAAATAAATAACCGCTAAAAGTGCCTCAAAAACATCTGCAACAATAGTAGCATTTATATTATTTATTTGCCCATGGCCTACCCTTATATACTTTTTTAAATTAATTTTTTTACCATATTCATCTAAAGCTTCTTCACAAACATAACTTGCTCTAATTTTACTCATTCTTCCTTCATCGTAATCTTCATTTAAAAAGAAATATTCACTAGTTATAAGTTCTAAAACTGCATCTCCTAAAAACTCTAATCTTTCATAATTAGAAGTTTTATGTTCATTCGAATAAGATGAATGAGTTAATGCTTCTGTTAATAATTTCTCATTATTTATAATTATCCCCATACTTTTTAGTTTATCTTTCATATGTTATCCTCCAAGCCTTACTAAAACATTATATCAAAATAATCTAATTTAATAAATTATTTTACAAAAAAAAAAATATGTAGTAAAATTAGAATGGTGAAAGATATGAAAAAAATCCTTATATTTTTGATAAGGTGCTATCAAATAATTCCGATATTTGCTCACAAAATGTGCCGATTTACTCCAACCTGTAGTGAATATATGATTGAGTCAATAGAAACTTATGGTACATTAGAAGGAATCAAATTAGGATTAAAAAGAATAAAAAGGTGCCATCCTAAATCAAGTTATGGATATGATCCGGTACCAAAAAAGGAGATCCAAAAATGAAAAAAATATGTAAAATTATTTTACTGGTTTTAATAATATTTAATATAAGTGCTTGTACTAATACTGAAAACAAAAATTTAAAAATTTTAACTACAGTTTACCCTATTAATTTTATTGTGACTGAACTCTATAAGGAAAGCGAAATTATTAGTATATATCCTGATGGAGCAAACATTAGTGAATACACTTTAACTGACAAGCAAATTGAAGATTATAGCAAAAATGATATATTCATTTATAATGGTCTTTCTAATGAGCAGACTATAGCCAAAAATTTAATTAACAAAAATAAAAAATTAAATGTAATTGATGTTGCTTATGGACTAAAATATACTACAGGTCTTGAAGAATTATGGTTATCCCCAAATTACTTTATAATGCTTGCAACTACCATTAAAAATAATTTAAAAGATTTTACTAGTTCAAAATATATCAATGACGAAATAGAAAAAAACTATAAATCATTAGAAGAAACTGTATCTATAATGGATGCTGAACTACGTAATATTTCAAGTGAAGCCAAAAAAGTAGGAAAAGGAACAATTGTAGTTTCATCAAATGTTTTAAAATTTTTGGAAAATTATGGATTTAATGTTATTTCATTAGAAGACAAAGAAAATAGCACAACTGCTAATCAGAATAGTATTAAAAATCATTTTAAAAATGGAACATATACAACTATTTTTATGAAAGATAATGATGAAAAGACAGAATTAATTAATACCCTCGAAAAAAATTATAATGCTAAAATTATACTAGTTAATTCCATGAATACAATTTCTAAAGAACAAAATACAGATAATGAAACTTATTTAACTTTAATGAATAAATTTATTGAAGAAATACGAAGTGCAACTATTGGCAATTAAATTTATTATTGACTAAAACTCATTTATATTATAAAATTAATGAGTAGTCATATGGAGCAGTACTCAAGAGGCTGAAGAGGTGCCCCTGCTAAGGGTATAGGTCGGGTAACTGGCGCGAGAGTTCAAATCTCTCCTGCTCCGCCATAAAAAAATAATCCTAGTTTTTACTAGGTTTTTTTATTTTTTTTATTAATATTTCATCTTCTAATATTCCCATCAAATCATAAAATTCTTCTATAATTTTTTCATCAAAAGAATTTATTATACCTCCAGCCTCAGTTAAAGAAATTGCTGAACTATATAAACAACTATTATTTTTAATGATATAATTACTTTGAACAAGTTTTTTAAGTATTCTTGAAGTTTTTATAGTATTATCATCATTAATATTAAAATCCCCCAGTAATTCTACAAATTCATTAGAATCTAAATATCTATATAGAAAAAAACCTAAATCATCTAAATCTACCCAAGAATAATTTCTAACTTTAAAAAAGGCAAAAAAGAGATAAAAAAATTCAACTGCAGTTATAGAAACATCTTTTCCTCTAGACAAATCAGGTATATCTTTTATTTCTTTATTATGACAACTATCATACAAAATAGTCTCATCCATATTTTGAGATAAATTTTTACCAATCACTAATATACCACAATATTTTTTGATAACTATCCCTTTTAGAAAAGCTTTCAATTTATCAGCATTAGCTGTATTCTTTAACAATTTGTAGCCTTTTCCATCCTTTTTATATCCATAAACCCTGTAATACACTAAACCACTAACTCTCTATTATTTATTTTTAATTGCAAAATTATTCAAACTTTTTCTTCTTAAAACATAAGAAGATATTAAGAAAATCAAACCTGCTATAATCATTGAAATTATAAGTATAATATCACCAATATTTAATTTATTTAAGTCAGTTAAAATAATAAATATAGCATATATTATACATAAAACACCTATAATATTTAGTCTATTTAAACGATTTATTTGGGCTTTTCCAACTTTTGTACTTTTATATTTTTCGAGTAACTTTCTTTTATCTTTTTTACTCATTTGTTATCCCACCTTATAGTTAAATTATAGCACACACTTTAAAGAAAGACAAAATTATTTAGTTTCTTTTTAATTAAAAACTTATTAATTTATTAATGAAGAATTATAAGTTATGTGTTATAATTTTTTCAAGGGAGGAATAAATATGAAGCATGAAATGATTACAACTAAAAACTTAGAAATAACATTCGGTACTAAAAAAATATTAAATGATATCACATTTCAAGTGAAAGAAAATGAAATTTTTGGATTTCTAGGACCATCTGGGGCTGGAAAAACAACTACAATCAAAATATTAACTAAACAGTTAAAACAAACAAAAGGTATATGTGAAGTTAATGCTAAAATTAAAAATATAGGTATCTTAAGTGATAATAGTGGTGCTTATGAAAGACTTACAGTATATCGTAATTTATGCTTTTTTGCAGAATTAACCCAAACCAATATTAAACAAGTTGAAAAAATATTAAAACAAGTTAAATTATGGGAAGATAAAGACAAAAAAGTTAAAGATTTATCTAAAGGAATGAAACAAAGATTACTGCTTGCTTGTGCTGTTATCCATCATCCAAAATTATTGTTTCTAGACGAACCAACTGCAGCGCTTGATCCAGCAACAACAGAAGAAATACATAAATTATTATTTGAATTAAGAAAAGATGGAACTACAATTTTTTTAACTACACACAATATGGAAGAAGCTGATAAAATGTGTGATCGTATTGCTTTTTTGAATAAAGGAAAAATTGTTGAAATAGGCAAACCAGATGATTTAAAATTAAAATATAGTAACAATAATATAAAAATCACTTTTGAAGATAATACAGAAATAATTGTAAAAAAAGATAATGATAGTATTATTAATTCATTAAAAGATAAATCCAAAAAAGTATTATCAATTCATTCACTAGAGCCTAATTTGGCAGAAATATTTTTAAGTTTAACTGGGAGGGATTTAAAATGAGATTTTACAAAATAAAAGCTTTATTTAAATTAGGAATTGAAGATTTACTTAAAAATATAAATGTATTTATTTATGTATTGATGCCTCTTGGATTTGCCATACTCTACTCTAACCTAGAAGTTGAATCTAAGGAATATTTATTTGCATTATGTGTATTACTAAATATTGCAATGATTCCTATTACATTAATGGGAACAATTATTGCTGAAGAGAAAGAAAAAAATACATTAAGGACTCTCATGTTAAATGATGTTAAAGGATCAGAAATATTATTTGCTAAAGCACTAATATGTACATTATTTGTCTTAATTAACAATATTGTAATTTATCTTATAGTTGGATTACCAATATCTAACTTATTAATTTATCAGGGGATTACGCTATTTGTAGGAATTGCTGTTATTTTCTTTGGTGCTTTTGTAGGGTTAATTGCTAAGAATCAAATGTCAGCTGGCCTACTATCTCTTCCATTTATGTTTTTACTATTAATGCCATTATTTATAGCTATGTTTAATAATAATATTGCAAACAAAATTTCTTCATTACTTCCAACTGACGCAATGATGGTTATTCTTGATAATGTAGCTAAAAAAGAAATCACTATATCTAATATGGGATTACCATTTTTAGTAATAATCGTTTGGTTTATATTAAGTTTTCTATTATTTAATATATTCTATAAAAAAATCGGAGTAGATAATTAAAATTATAAAACTAATTAATAATTAATAATTTTTGTTCACAAATATCAAAAATATGTTATAATTAATTAGTAATTAATGTCTCCTTAGCTCAGTTGGTAGAGCAACTGACTCTTAATCAGTGGGTCCAGGGTTCGAATCCCTGAGGGGACACCATATAGATAGGAAACTCGAACTTTTCGAGTAAGTAATAGATTACTAACAGAAATGTTAGTTTTTTTGTTGTTTAAGAAAGTGAGAGTGATATATATGACAATAGAAACCAAAAAACTTGTATAAGTGCGTATTTAAGAAAGAAAGTAGAGATGATATGTATGTTTGCTAGTGTTAAATATGAATTAATCAGTGGAAGTATTATTAGTCTTAAAAACACTAATATTGCTTATGTAAAGCCACATATATTAAAGGTTAATGGTAATGACTATTTGTTATTTGATGAATGTGATATAGATTGTATGGCAGATGAATCTAATACTACTACTTCTAATGGTAGAATGGTTATGAGAATAATGACTAGTGTATCACAAAATGAAATAGAAAAATGTAGTGAGAGAACTAAATTTGGAATGGCTGGGGCAATTCGTTCTGGTCAGCTTCCATGCTCATAATAGCACCAACGTATTTTAACAATTAAAAAAAACAATTTTTACATTGTTTTTCAAGAATTCCAAAGGATCACCTTTGGCACACGAAATCTAATTTGGCTATGACGACTTAGTAGTGTGTTACTTATCTAGAGTAACCTTATTTATTTTCCATTTTGGAGGATAAAAATATTCAATTGGGTCCTTTTTAGCAATATATCTTTTTTTTATTTTTTTTCTATTTGATTTTAAATTAGGAGATGCTTCTCTACAATATTTGTCTATTTCACAAAATAGTCCTTGACAATCGATTAATTGAAGTGGTCTACAGTCAATTCTTTGAAAGTCATAACCTAATCGCTTAAATTCTTCCTCTTGGTGGTCATACATATATTTTATTATTTCTTCCTTAGATAAATTCCCAGTACTAATAAAACATTTTTTTATTCCTCTCTCTGATCCTGGTCCAACTATTGTAAATTCATTTTCCTTGAAATTAACTACATCACTATAATTAATATCAGTAACTAATTGATAAGCTAAAAAGTTTCCAATTAAAGGATAGGATTTTAAAATTTCAAATGCTTCTTTCATACTATTACAATGTAGTATATCATTATATATTTTGTCATCTAAAAACATTTTATTCAATAATGCAAAATGGTTATCATGTTTTCTATCATAGCCAAATACCTTATTCGCACAACTTATATAAGCGTCATTGTATATAGATTGTCCATTTTTTATAGCTCTTTTTAAAATTTTTGAATATGTATTAAAGTTGAAATTATCTAATGTTATATCACCAACCTCATTTTCTAACAATTCCCAAGTAGATTCTTTATTAAACAGTTTAAATAATATAATTCTAAAAATCATATCTTTTGCACTATATTTTTTTCCATTATAAATAACATGTTTTATTAAATATTGACTTACTCTATCATTTACTCGATAAGTATTACAAAATTTATATTCTTGTAAAATTTTATCATTTGTCCAAGGAGCTTTTTCTCCATTTTTCTTTTTAATAAAAATATTTTGTCTTTCATATGCAAAATACCAGTATAAATCATATATTTCTTCTCTTTTAATGATTTGTTTTTTCATTATAATTCCTCCAATATTTTTTAATAATTAAATTCATATATTCATTATACTATAAAATTAAGTTATACTTTCGATTTATTATTAAAACTATTATTTCTAGTTGGTGCTATTATGTACGTGGTAGACACATTCCAAATCAGCAACCTTTAGGATTTAAAAGAGTAAATAAAAAGTTAGTACCCGATCCACTAACTAAAGATATAATCATAAGAATATTTGATTTATATTTAGAAGTCAAAAGTTATCAAGCAATAGCTAATATTTATAATGAAGAACAAGTACTAGGAAAGACTAACTGGAGAGATTCAACAATAAATCATATTATGACAAATGAACTTTATAAAGGTGATTATGTACATGGTAAAAGAACGAAACATCCAACCTATTATGAAAATGTTGTAGAGCCATTAGTATCTAAACAAAAATGGGACGATTGCCAGTATCAAAAATTAAGAAATGCTAGGCATTGCGAAAGAACTGCAAACTATTTTTTACTAATAAATTAAAATGCTCTAAATGTGGTAGATTTTTAGTTTGATATTATATCACATCATTCGAATTTTCATGTCTATGTATCTACACCATATGCAAAGAGCTTGTTTTTTTAAGGTGCAATGCTGATGAAGCAAAACAAACAATATAATGAGCAAAAACAAAATAAGAAAGAACTGACTAAGAATATGTGAAAACTTCTAAGAAGCAATTTTTGACAAGAACTTAAAACTATGATATTATGTATTTAGCAAGAAAACTTGCATAAAAATAAAAAAGAGGAACATTTGATTTCGCAAGTGAATGTCGTCTCTAAAGTATTAGTGTTGACACTCGATCATAGCTGAAAGAGTGTCATATTTTTATTGCTATTACCAATAAGGTAAGGAGTAATAAAATGATAGCAATAAGACGAAGGGCTTTAATTATAAAAGTTATGAAAAAGGAAAGATAATTATGGAAAAAATACCTCCAATTGCCAAAATATATGAAGCATACTCATGTATTGCAGATAACAGAATAAAATTAAATGAAAAAGATGCGATAGTAACATCTTCAAATTTTGAAAAAGAATATACCATTAAATGGAAAGATAATATATATACTTCAAATGATAATGCAACGTTTTGGCAAGGTTATCCCGGATATCCAGTAATTGCAGTTTTATTCATGCAAGAAAAACTTAAGTATAATAAAGAAATAATAAATTTATTTAAAAATATAAATTGGCATGATTTAAATAATAAATATAAAAGAAATTATGATAAAGCGATAGATGAAGTTTTAACTAATATAGATTATGATATAAATATTATAAAAAAAGAAACATTAAAAATTTATGAAAAACTTAAAAATTTAGATATTGAAATAAAAAGAAAATTATAAAAATATATATTTTTAATAAAAAATACTTGCAAAAGCTTTGAAAATAAGATAAAATTAAATAGTCATTGGAAAAATGGGCTTGTAGCTCAGCTGGTTAGAGCGCACGCCTGATAAGCGTGAGGTCGGAGGTTCAAGTCCCCCCAGTCCCACCATTTATTTATGGCCAGTTGGTGAAGCGGCTTAACACACTGCCCTTTCACGGCAGCATTCACGGGTCCGAATCCCGTACTGGTCACCAATAAGAAATATACTTGCATAAAGCAAGTTTTTTTATGGCAATAAAAAGCATAACAATATAATATGAATAAGGATTTAAAAGAAACACTCAATGAACTTAGAATTGAAGATATTATTTGGGTAATATATATTTTTATTGCTATTTTTGCTATTGTTTCAAATCATTTTGAAAGAAAATTTGAATTAAAACATCAAAAAAAAGATGCCAAAACCTTTCAAACCATTAATACTGACATTTTTATAATAACTTTTATTATTTATCTTTATTTCCTATATATAAATTATAAAAGAGTTAAGAAATTAAATCCTAACTCTTCTCTAAAAGAAATTATTACAACCCAAGCAAGCTTTATTGTTGCTATCTTATTCTTAATCGGTGGATTAATTTCTCTTTTAATAAGTATTTTTGGAACTAATGAAGAAGATGATGTTTTTCTTAACTTTTTTTAATACTACGATAAATATTATTTTTCTCTAAAATTTGCTCTTTTAAAGATGCCAGCTCTGTTACACTTACAACTTGGTAGCCTTCATTATAAAGCTTAGGTAGTAACTCCTCAACTGCATCTATAGTAGTATCATAAGAGTCATGCATTAAAATAATATCACCATCGCTAACATTTTCAAGAACATAATTAACTATATAATCTTTATCACGATGTAACCAATCTTCTGTATCTAAATTCCAAGTTATAAATATAGTATCCAAGCCATCTTTTATTTTTTGATTTATAGAACCATAAGGAGGCCTTGTATAAATTAAATCTTGACCAGTAATACTTTTATATATTTCCTTTGTTTTTTCTTCTCCTTCAAGTACTTTATTTAATTTTTGTCTTTTCATATTTTTATGATCATAAGAATGACTGCCAATTTCATTACCATTTTCAAGAACATTATTAATTACACTTGCACTATATCCCATTTTATTTCCTACCATAAAAAATGTAGCATGAGCTTTATTATTACTTAAAATTTCCACTAACCTATTAGTTTTATTTCCACTAGGTCCATCATCAAAGGTAAGAGCTACAGTCTTTTTATTTTTATCATATTTATAACCATCTTCATTTTCATAATCATTTTTTATTAACATAGTAAAATCTAAATAATCCTTTATTTCATTATAATATACATTTAAAGTTAATTCATCTTCTAAAATAAGTTCTGGTATATCAAAATAAATAACTAATTTTTCATCTTCTAAGCGATATTTCCTTCCCTCTTTATTACCTATCAGTACTTCACTTATATATTTTGGATACTTTAAAGAAATAAGTGCATTTATCTTATTTTCAAATTCTTCTTCTTTCCCTTTTTTTACATAATATATAAAATTTTCTTCTTCTCCAGTCTTATTATCTATTATATAACTTACAAATCCATTGTCATTTTTAAATTCTAGATATCTAAATTTATTATCATACACTTTATTTATAATTAGCTCTTTATCCTGATTATTTTCTATAATTAGCTCTTCTGTACTTTTATGATTTTGAGCCATAACTAAAGTATTTCCACCATTTAAATTTGCAAACATTAATAATAATAATAAAATTGGAATTGACATTAAAAATCTTTTTTTCATATACATCACAATATATAGTATAACAAAAAAATATGCTTTTACGCACATTTTTCGACATTTTTTGTTGATTTTATTTAGTTTAAGTTAAGACTACACGAAAGCCAAAATAGGGAACATCACCACCAATATTATAATTATAAGCAAATATCCCAGATCCAGTTGTAGAATCATAAGGCCCACCACGCATAAACCAAGAACCATCGGCTGCAAAATCAGGCCAGTCTTCATTCCATCTATTTGTTTCTCCTGTAGCATCTCCTAGTATTTTATAATTTATATTACTACCTTTATATCTATCTATGTATTTATCAGGTACGTTTGATGGATTTAGTATTTCACTTGATTGAATATTATTAGGACTTCCCATTACATATTCCCAAGCTCCTCCACTTGTATCATATATTCCACTTATATTATCGGTTGTACTTGCATGATATCCTATAGCTGTATTCCAGGCATTTTGACATCCATTATAACTCGATGCTGATACACTTGATCCTGCACATCCTGTTGTGAACGTACTACTATTATTTATCCATACTTCACTATTTCCTCGGCCATATTTGGAATTTGTGAGATAAACAATCGCTCCCCACTCAGTATTCTTCATCATATGTGAATCTAAACTTCTTTTATAGTTATATGAAGTGTTATAAGCATTAGATACATTAATGCTTCTCCAACTATTTACATTTGGTTTTATTTGGACCTTTTCTGGAGCATTTTCATTCTTTTGAGCTGATTCTTTATCTGTTGAACCTTTATATCCTGTTTCAAACTTTCCTACCCACAAGCCTGTTAC
>CAOJUX010000023.1 GCA_948444795.1 uncultured Erysipelotrichaceae bacterium
CAACCTACTGATTACAAGTCAGTTGCGCTACCAATTACGCTATGTCGGCAAAAAATGGTGGGCGATATAGGACTCGAACCTATGACCCCCTGCTTGTAAGGCAGGTGCTCTAACCAACTGAGCTAATCGCCCAACTACTGGACATAATCAACTATAACAAAATCAAGAGATTATGTCAAGATAAAACAAGGTAAATTTTGCAAAAAATGCCAATTTAACTAAATTTTATGATATTTAATAGAATTTTATTCATTAATAAAATAAACTTCATACCAAATTATAAACATATAAATATTATAAATTTTACGACCATTATTTTTTATATTATTATAATGATCATCAAGTAGGTTATTTATAAAATTTTTATCAAAAAATTTATGAACATAATCCCTATTAAAAGCTCCTTTTACCATATTATAATATTTTTCTTCTTTAATCCATTTAGAAAAAGGAACTGGAAAACCAAGCTTTCTTCTTTTAGAATAATCTTCTGGTATTTTATTTTTAGCAATATCCCTAAAAATATATTTAGTTTGTTTATCTTTTACTAGATATTTAGATGGAATACTTTGTGAAAAATTAAATAACACAATATCAAGAAGAGGCACTCTAAGTTCAATGGAATTAGCCATAGTCATCTTATCAGCTTTTAAAAGTATATCTTGAGGAAGCCAAAAATTCATATCAATATACATTTTTTGAGTAACTTCATCTTGATTTTTAACTTTTTCATAGTATGGTTTAATGATATCCCCAATAGTTTCATCATTTCTAAGATCTTTATTTAGCATTTCATTAGCTTCTTCTTCACTCATAAATGTTCCATGCCCAATATATCTTTCATAAAAAGCTCTTCCATAAAGTTTTAAAGTATTTTGGCCTGGAAAATGAGGAAGTGGACTTACTATCTTAGCTATACATTTTCTAATAAATAAAGGTAATTTAGAATAAACTTTAAGCAAACTTGGTTCATTATACTCATTATATCCACCAAACATCTCATCACTACCCTCACCAGATAAAACAACTTTTACTTCACTACTTGCAAGTTTAGATAGAAAATACAAAGGAACAGTTGATAAATTAGCATGTGGTTCATCAGTATGATACATTATCTTAGGAAGTACATTAAAAAACTCTTCACTACTAATCTTTTTTTGATAATTAGTTATATTAAGCATATCAGATAAATCCTTAGCATACATAGTTTCATCAAAACCAGGCATATCAAATCCAACTGAAAAAGTTTTATCAGGGCGAGCTTCACTAACGACATAAGAAGAATCAACCCCTCCTGATAAATAAGAACCTACTTCTACATCACTAGTCATTTTATGAATATTTACCGATCCTTCTAATATTTCTTTTAATTCTTCTTTTAATATTTCATAAGGTTTATTATTTTTATTATAATTTACTTTAAAATATTCTTTTATTTTCATTTTACCATTTTTATAATGAAAATAATGCCCTGGTTTTAATTTATAAACATTTTTAAAAAACGTTTCTTCATGAACAGAATATTGAAATATTAAGTACATTTTTAAAGCATCAGTATTAACCTCTTTTTTAAAATCTGGATGTTCTAAAAAAGACTTTATCTCTGACCCAAACATAAAACTATCATCTTTTTTATAGTAATAAAAAGGTTTTATTCCAAAATGATCTCTAGCACCAATTAATTCATTGTTATTTTTATCATATATAACAAAAGCAAACATACCCCGTAACTTACTAAATAACTTATCTTTATATTCTTCATAACCATGTAAAATAACTTCAGTATCTGTTTTAGTCTTAAATTTATGACCTCTATTTATTAAATCTTTTTTAATTTCTTCATAATTATATATTTCTCCATTAAATACTATAACCATCGATTTATCTTCATTATATATTGGTTGACTTCCTCTTTTAGACAAATCAATTATCGAAAGTCTTCTATGACCAAGAGCTACATATTTATCTTCAAAATATCCATCTTGATCTGGACCTCTATGAATAATTCTATCAGCCATTTTCTTTATAAGATCTTTTTTTTCAGATATTTTTCTTTTATCTACAAAACCAACTATTCCGCACATATATTAGTTACCTCCAATCCCCATTCTTATATTCAATATAATAATGACACCATCTTTTTCTTAAAAGTAAAAATCTTTTAAGATTTTTATCTTTCTTACAATCCATTGGTTTTATCACTTTTTTCCACATTTTCAGTACTTTTTCTTTATATTTCTTATTATTTATATACTTTTTTATAATACCTTTAGGAACAAATGATAGTAATACTTCTTTATCTAAATATTCAAATTTATTTTGAACATCATATAAACAATCATCAACTATAGTTTTAACAAGATTTTTACCAAGACCAGCCAGATAATAACTACATCTTCCTTGACGAGCATTAATTTCTAAAACTTTAAAAGTATTATCTCGAATATCATATTTCATATCAATTTCAGCAAATCCATAATAATCAATACTTTCCATAAATTTTTTAATATTCTTTACCTGTAAATTAACATCACCTTTAGTTGTATTAAAACCATTTATTAAAACAGCTGCATTCCCAACCATATTATTTGTATGTTCTTGAAGTCCTATTTGAGCCATTGTAATAAATTCCACTTTACCTTTTTTGTTAACATAAACAACACTATCAAATAAAGCATCATCTCCACCAGGAATAAACTCTTGAATTATTAATTTATCACTATATCCTGACTCTTTAAACAAATTAATTGTATTTTTTAAATCCATTTCATTATCTATTTTATATATTTTTTTCTTTCCAACAAATTCTAAATGATTATACATAACAACATTAGCTGGCTTTAAAATAACTGGATACTCTATATTAGCAATAATATTTTTATTACTAATATTATAATATATTGTTTTGGGAAAAATTAAAGGAGAGTTCTTATAAGTCTTATAAAATTCTTCTTTATTAGTTAAACTTTTAATTACTTTAATATCAGGGAAATTAAATACATAACAAGCAGCTATTTTTTCTTTATTTTTACTAATAAATTCTGTATATGTTTCATTAGTACTAATAAGTATTATCTTTTTATCTTTATGTTCTCTTGCAAAATCATCAAGTATTTTTAGAAAATGTGTTTCAATCCACATATCTTTTTCATACTTTATATTTAATATATTAGAATATTTAGTAAAAGCAAGCCTACTTGGTCCTATTAAATATGCTTTTTTATTATATGCCTCAAATGTACATCTTGCCATATAATAAGCATTAGCATCAGTGCCTAAAATTAACACTTCAAAATCCATATAAACCCTCCTTAATATTTTATTTCTAATATCTCTTCATCTTTAATATGTACTCTTGGTACTCTACTTGTTATATTATTGAATAAATGATATGAATTAATACCCATGTTAGCTGCCGCTTCTAATACAGTTATATTATCTCCAAATATCTCCACTTTATCGTATAATTTAAATTTTTTAGAACTATAAACCATTATCATATCCATCGAATCAGCAACTATATTATATTTTTTATTATTGATAACAACATGTTTTAAGCATTTATTAACTCCATCAGCATACCCAACAGGAATAGTTAATATATACCCATCTTCTAATACTTTATAAAGTGCTCCATATCCAACAGTTTCTCCTTTAAAAACCTTTCTTACTGAAATAATCTCTGAATATAATCTAAAAGCAGTTTTAAGATTTAAGTCATTAACTAAAATACTTTCACTTATATTATATTTTTTTAAATATAAATTTCTTTTTATATTCTTTAATTTTCCTTTAAAACCAGTATTTAAAGACATACTACCACTAAAGCCAAACATTGCAATACCAAGTCTTATACTATTAACAAAAGGTATTTTTTTATGTCTTACAAAAGTAAGACTTCTATCTAAATGAACAATAGGTATTTTAGAAAGATCAATATTGCTAGTTAACTCTAAAAAAGTATCTACTTGTTTATCATAATAAAAATCATTAAATCCTGATGTTGAAAAATGAGAATATATTCCTTCTAATTCTATTTTTTTATGATTTTTTATAATATCAAATGCTTTATTAATTTCTCTTTTATCTTTAAAACCTAAACGATTCATTCCTGAATCAATTTTTATATGAACCTTAATTTTATAAGATAAATCTATATTACAAAGTTCATTTAAATATGCAAGACTATCTATAGTCAAAGTAATATTATTATTTAAACAATCATCTATAAACTCTAAATGAATAGGTTCCAAAATAAGTATTGGAATATCTCTATTAAATTTCCTTACTTCCAGTGCTTCTTCTAAAGAAGAAGTGGCAAGATAATTAATACCACCTGCAATTAAACTATTAACAACATGTATCCCATGATTATACGCATTATTCTTAACAACACCTATATAATAATCATAATGATATTTATTTGTAATCTCTCTAATATTATTTTCTAATATATTTTCATCAACCTCTACATAAGTTTTTCGTTGCATAATATCCCTCTTTTATTTAATTATACCTAAATATTTAAAAAAATTAAACAAAATATGACATTTTTTTTAATTAAAATAAATTAAAATAGCAAGTTATGAAAAATGAAATATTTAAAAATGTAAATGGTTATTCTTTAGATGAATATCAAATTAAAGCTATAGAAAATAATTGTAAACATACCATTATTGTTGCAGGAGCAGGAAGCGGCAAAACTTTAACTATAGTCGGAAAAATAAAGTATCTACTTACCAATAAAAACGTAAAATCTCAAAACATTTTATGCATATCATTTACAAATGAAGCATGTAAAAGTTTAAAAGAAAAAATAAATAACAATGAAATAGAAGTTCTGACATTTCATAAACTTGCTATTAAAGTTTTGGATATTAAAAATATCTATTTTGAAATACCAAAAGAGAATTTTCTAAGTAATACTATTGATAATTTCTTTAAAATAGCCAAAAACAATGTTTTTTTAAAAAAGAAAATATTTGCAGTATTTAAAAAAACTAATCCTTTAAAAAATAAAAATTATAAAGAAATCAAAAAAAATATTATTACTTTTATAAATTTATATACAACTAATAATATGAATAAAGAAGATTTAAAAAAACTAATAAACAACGAATCTTTAATGTACATTATTTATGCTATCATAACTTATTATGAAACAGAGAAAGAAGTAAATAATTATTTGGATTTTGATGATCTAATCAAAAAAGCTATGAAAATTTGTGAAAATGAACCTATTTTAGATTATAAAGAAATAATTATTGATGAATTTCAAGATACCTCAAAATTACGCCTAGATTTTGTTAAATCAATAACTAAATTCAATAATGCTTCTTTAACTGTAGTTGGAGATGATTTTCAATCGATTTATAAATTCTCTGGTTGTGATTTAAATATATTTTTAAATTTTAATAATATTTTCCCTAACTCTAAAACTTTCAAAATTGAAAATACTTACAGAAATAGTAATGAACTTATAAAAATAGCTGGGAATTTTGTTATGAAAAATAATTATCAAATTAAAAAAGATTTAAAATCAATTAAGTCATTAAAACAACCTATCAAAATAATATATTATTTTGATAGATACAAAGCTCTTTTAAAAACAATTAAATTGATAAAAAAAGATGAAATACTAATTTTAGGAAGAAATAACTTTGATATTTATAAATTTATACCTAAAGAAAAAATAATATGGTTAGAAAATGGTTATTTTAAATTAGAAAGTTATAATTTTAATCTAAGATATTTAACTGTTCACAAATCCAAAGGACTAGAAAGTGATAATGTTATTATAATTAATCTAGAAAATACATTGCTTGGTTTTCCTTCAAAAAAGAAGCAAGATAAAATATTAAACAAAATTAGTGTTCCTGATGAATACCTAAATGCTGAAGAAAGAAGATTATTCTATGTGGCTTTAACAAGAACTAAAAATTATTGTTATTTACTTGTACCATATTTAAATCCTTCAGCTTTTATTACAGAAATTAAAAAAATGATATAATCATACCATTTTTTATTGTGGTGAGAGAACTATACGAATACCACCAACATTTAAATGAGTCTCACCACTAAAATAATAGAAGCCAAATATACTAGCCAAACTATTAGCAATCAAACCGCCACAACGCTCAAGTTAAGGATTACTAAAATTAACAAAAATATCATTTATTCAATACTTTTTTTGATAAATTTTAATTACGTTACAAATAGATTATTACCTAAAAAAATAAACCAACAAGGTTTATTTTTCTGTTTGACTACTAGTAACTAAATCTTTTGTCCCAAGTGAAGTAGCAATCGTAAGTAATTCTTCACTTGACATATCATTACCAGTTAAATAAAAATTTCTATTATTACTAGTCCAAGATATAGCATTAGCTTGTAAAGCTGCTACTGTATCATTCATTAAATGTGGCTCCCCATATACAGGAATTACTTCAAATTCATCTAATTTGTTTGCTTCTTCTTCAATAAGAACAAAATTTTTGCTACCACTATAAGTAAGAATTACTCTATCACTATCTTCTGTATTTAATACATCTTTACTTGTTAAATAAGTTTCATTAGGTATATACAAAGGATAAACTACATCTTCTATATTACTTGTTTTTTCTTCAGTTTTATTACAAGCATTATTATCAGTACAAGTATTAGTATTACAACAATTTTGATTAATTAAATCTTCTAATATAAAATCATCTTTACTTAAACTAGCCTTCATATTTAAATCCTTAACATTTACTTTTATTTTAATAGCATTATCATTATTATAAACTTCTACTCTTTCTAAATTCATATCTTTATCAAAATATATTTTTTCATAAACTAAATCACTATTATTAGGATAATTTACATTTGCTTTAATAATATAATTATTATCTATTTCTTCAAGAGTACTATTTTTATCATTTTTTATATCATCTAATAAAGATTTTAATATATAAGATTGACTTGAATTACTTGGCCATTCACTTTGAAATTTAAAACTTTTATTCAAACTTGGAGTGACAACATAAACCCCATCATTATTTTTAAGTATTATTTGTTCATGATTATTAGTTTGATTTACAAGTCTTACTTTATAATAATCATCTTGTAAAAATGCAACTTCAACTGTATATAAATATGTATCTTCATTGTTTATTATTTCCATTGTTCCATTTAAAACATATGATTTAGTCTTATTAACTTTAGATTCAAAATCACTTTTAGCTTTATCAATATTTACTTTACCACAACCACAGGTTAAAAAAAGTAATATTAATGATAATAAACCAATTTTTTTCACTTAACCACTTCCCTTTTCTAATTAACTATATTATTAATAAAAATAAATATGTATAAAAAAGATTTATATGTTCATAATAAAAATAAAGGTGTGTGATAAAATGGAAACCGTACATAAAGTATGTTTAGTACTTACTGTTATAGGAGCAATAAACTGGGGTTTAATTGGATTTTTTGATTTTAACCTAGTTACTGCATTATTTCAAGATAACAGTGCTGTTACTAGAATAATTTATAGTTTGATTGGTATATGTGGTCTTATTAATTCTGCATTATTATTTAATCATATTACGAGTGACCCTGTTACAAAAAAATAGTTGAATTATTTTTCAACTATTTTTATTTTAACTTTATTTGTTACTACAAATGATATTCGTGGATCATCACTATCTATTTTTAGATCAACATCATAATCACCAACCGTATATCCTGACAAATCAACATAAGCAGATATATTTTCTTCCGTAATAGTATCAATTACCGACTGTACACCTTTAACTTGAATATCTATTTTAGAAGAATCTGTTAAATTAACTTTTAATTTATCATCTAAATTTTTATTAGTAATTGAACTTATACTAAGAGTTTTTTGTTTTTCATCTCCAAAGCTAACTATTATCTTAGCACTAGCTTCACTTATATATCTTACTCCTGTTGGTTTAGAAACAGTAACATTATAAGTTTTTGAGCCATTATTTCCTGAACCAGTTACATCTATTGTCACAGGAACACTAGTAATACTATCAATAGCACTTTTTTCACCGTAAATATCAACAGCATAAGTATTATTACCATTTATAGTTACTGATGATATTGCTTTACCAGCTACTAAATTACCAGTTGTAAGAACTTTAATTGGCACAGAAGCTTTATAAGTATCAAGAGTAACAGTAGCAGATATAGTAGAAGGAACAATCTCAACATTTTTAAGTAAATTCCCAGCTTCATCATATGCAACAAGTGGTATATTATCTGTATCATAAGTACCTGAATCAGTATAATCAGGATTACTTAAATCAATTAAAGCTTTTACAGTAGCAATTTTATTTAATGCATCTTCACTTCCTTTAACAACTATTTCACTTTTTGAAAGTTCTACATTTTCTACACTTAATCTCTCATTTAATCTAGACTCATTTAAAAGTTCATATGAAACTTGTGAAAGTTTACTAACTTTATTTTTTATAGTTACATTAACATAAGTAGGATCCAGTTTATATTTAATAGAATCTACAGTTTGATTATAACTTAATTTAACTCGATATGGAGTATCACTAGGTTTATAGTCTGTAAGATCAAGAACCACTTCATGATCTCCAAGTTGCTTAGCTAAATATATAGCACTTTTTTTACCAGTTAATATAATATCAACAGTATCTACTGTTCCCTCAACTACATAAGCCTCTTTATTATATAAAATATTAACTGGTTGATTTGAAATTATCTCTGCCTCATTATCAACTAAATTTATAACATCTTTATCAACTAGAAAAAACATTCCAATCGCAAGTATAAGAGCTAAATAAAGTAAAATATTCGGACGATTCAATAGCTTCTCTATCTTATTTGAATTATTTTTTAATTTAGTAGATATATTATAGATAAATCTACTAATCGGAGTTATTAACGATTTATCAAGTACATTATAAAATGATTTAAATATATTAAATTTTTTTTTCTTTTCTCTTTTACTCATCTAATTCATCACTATCCATTTCTTTATCAGCTTCGTAAAAAACTTCAGCTCGAGGTTTTAACCCTTCCATTAATTTAAGTCTAAACTCTTCTAAAGTAAGATTATATTCAAGATCTCCATCAACAGCCATACTGATTTTACCTGTTTCTTCTGAAACAACTAAAGCCATAGCATCAGATTCTTCTGCTATTCCTAAAGCCGCTCTATGACGAGTACCTAATTTTTTATTAACATTAGGATCCATACTAGTTTTAAAAACACTACCCGCACAAGTTATCCTATTACCTTGGATTATAACTCCTCCATCATGAAGTGGAGAATTTTTAAAGAAAATATTACATAATAATTGACTTGTAATATCAGCATATAATTTAATGGCTGGATCAATATATTCTTGAATTGAAACATCTCTTTCAATTACTATTAAAGCACCAGTTTTAGTTTTCTTTAAAGATTCTACGGCTTCCATTATCTCACAAACCATTTTTTCACGTTCATCAACTGTTAAAGCTTTATGACGACCCAATAATTGAGTACGACCTATACTTTCTAAAACACTTCTAATTTCTGGTTGAAATATAATAATTATTGCAAGAGGACCCCATTCAAATATATATTCTAAAATAATTCCAACAGTATATAAATTAAATACCTTGCTTATTAATTCAATTATAAATAATAAAATGATGCCTTTAACAATTAAAACCATTTTTACATTATTTTTTATATTTTTTAAAATATAATAAACTAGTAACCACACAATACATACATCAAATATTTTAGTTATCAATGCCCATAAACCTTGTAACGACATTTTATCACTCCTTTATATGCTACTTAATTATAACAAACTTTTACTTTTAATTCTACGTATAAAGAAAAAAAATTATCAGTTTACGATAATTTTATTATTTATTAACACTCATATATAAATTATAAATTTTTACATCTAAAAGTCTCCTAAAACCTTATCTTTAATAATCTTTGTTAAATTAAATCTGTTTTCATATAAAGTTAATATTTTTTCAAAAAAATACCTTTATTAGGTATTTTTATCACATTTATAACCAATTTTTCTTAAATTAGTAATATATTCATCTATTTTTATATTTTGTTCATTGCCATTTCCATCTTTTGTTAAATCTGTTGGATTTCCTTC
Organism: uncultured Erysipelotrichaceae bacterium; assembly: GCA_948444795.1. Taxonomy (GTDB): domain Bacteria; phylum Bacillota_I; class Bacilli_A; order RF39; family UBA660; genus MGBC108787. The sequence goes on from CAOJUX010000023.1 coordinate 10,152, forward strand.
ACTATAAGAAATAGACATTTCTATATCATCTTTAGTTTTATCTTTCATAAATTCTTCTTCTTTTATAATACTTTTATAAATTTCCTCAGAAAAATATTTCATTTTTACAAAAGATTTTAATTCTTTTACTAAATCATCTTTATAATAAACATAATTTACTGAGTAATTTTGTATTTCATTATTTTCATTTTCAATTGTTTCATCTTTAATAAGTTCTCCTGATTCTTCATCAAATTTATGAAGTTCTAAAAGTCTTTCACAAATATAATAATCTTTATATTCTTCTTTTACTTTATCTTCTTTTACCTCATTATTTTTTTTACAAGAAGTTATTGTTAACAAAAACATACTTATTAACATTATTTTTCCAAATTTTTTCATTTTTATTTCTCCTCTATCTACTATAACACTTTTGAGTACCAGATATTCTATTATACCCATCAGGACAATCTTTTGGTTTTTTATAATAATTTGTGTATGACCTACCTACATTACTTGAATTACATTCAAAATAATTTGAATACCCTTCATTTGGAGACCATCCATTTATCATATTAAAACTATATCCAATATCTGGAGTTGAAGTTATTATTCTTTCTTTTCCTTCATCCCATTCCGAATCACAATATCCACTACTTGAAACATTTGAATATACAGGAGAATAAGAATAATAATTATAATTAATCCAATGATATCCAAAATTTGGCAAGCAACTTGAGACATATGATTGGCCTACTGTACTTTTTTTACAACTAAATTTATTATGACTTCTTTTACAAATACTTACTTCTGATTTTGAGCTTTTAAAATTATAAGTTGATGTACTATCATCACTACATACAGTATACGTTTTTGTTGGATGGTTTCTACAATCCACATCATCTTCATCTACTGATCCACTTGGACATTTAGATACTTCTCTTGAACTAGAAACTGTCCCAATATATTGAACACATTTATCTCCTTCTTTACTATATCCTAAAGGGCACCCAACAGATTGACTTTCACACCCACATTTTGAACATCTACTAAAACTTGAGCAATATTTACTTCTTTTTCTTAACCAAATATCCGAGCCATCAATATTTTGACTTACAGTAAAGCATTTATATTCAGTCGAACTCGTGGTCTTTTTCCCAATATCATTACAACATTCTTGATAAGCAATTGCCCCTCCAACACAATTTTTTACATTTTGCCACGATCCCCAAGAATAACTAGAGCATCCACAAGAAGAACAAGCCTTCCATCTATTACATGTTGTTGTAGGTTTTTTAGTTTGTTTTTTACATTGAACCGTATGAGAATAATGAGTTGTACTACTTCCCTTTTTACAAGTTTCTGTTGTTTGAGTAAAACTTTTTGTATAACTTTCACATGTTTGTCCAAAAACATTATATCCTATTTCTTCTCTATTACAATAAAATGTTTGAGTATCATAGCCTTTTTCTTCATAATCTGCTATATCTATACTACATATTCCCATGTTTCCTACATTATCATACACATATGCATATTTATATCCTATTTCTAATGTGCCATCTGATAAATATGTCATCTCTTCATTTAATCCACTATCATTTGCTCCATTACCATCTGTCTTATTTGATATATATACTCCACTATTATTTGCTGTTATTGTACAACTTGGAGCTCTATTATCAACTTTACTTATTGTGAATTTTATTGATTTACTTATATTTCCCACTTTATCTTCTACACATACATAATAGGTTCCATTATATCTTGATGTTGTATATGTATTACTTTCTATTTTATAAAAACTATTACTGGTACAGTTTGAATTTGTTCCTACATAATATCCTTTTATTCCAGATCCGTTTCCATCACTTGCTGTTATCGTTACATTTTTATTATCTCTTGTAAACTCTTCTTCTTTATCTATCTTAATTTCATTTTCATAACTTACTGGAGCTTCTTTATCTATCTTTATATCTATATTTGCTTTGTATCTTACCTTATCCTTTGTATATACTTCTACACTTACATTTCCATCAAATACTCCATAGGTATATACTAACCTTTTATTTTGCTCATTAAAATTATTATTTATCTCTATCTCTTCTTCATATCCATCTTCATTCCATATTATACTTTCAATATTATTTAAATCTATCTTTGTACTAAATCCTAGTGTTAATTCTACATTTTCTTTTGTCCATGTCCCTGATTCATATCCCCCTCCACTTTCTGTCCTCGCGCTTATTGTAAGTCCATCTCCGCTTTTGATTAAACTCTCTAAATCACATACTTCCTCTTCTTGATACTTTGCATAAAATACTCCATTGTCATTCTCTATTTTTACCATATGACAATTCATTATACTTTCATCTACTGGATTTATTACTTCGTCTTTATTATTATCTGCTTCTATATAACCTTGTTCCATTAACGTTTTTACATTTGTATCCAAAAGAGCTGTTTCACTTGCATATACTTCTGCTTTGGTTTCTATTAATTTTACTTTATTTCTATATGCTTGTTCCTTCATCCTTTTACTTATTCCTGTAAATCCTGTGGTTGCTATCAAGGCTATTACTCCCATTATTATTATTGCTCCCATTATTTCTACTAGTGTAAATCCTTTTTTATTTCTCATATAAAGCCTCCTACTTTAATTAATTATAATATATTTTTCAAAATAAAAAAAGAGACTATTTTATCTCTTCACACTTATATCCAGCTCTTTTTAAAGAATTAAGATACTTATTAAGTTCTAATTTTTGTTCATTACCATCATTATCATGTCTCATATCTATTCTTTGACCTTCTTTAAATCTTATGGTCTTATTATTATCATCCGCAATTTTATCACTCATATATTCTTCATCACTTTTTAAACTCTCATATGTATTTTCAGATAAATACTTAAATTTTATATAAGAATGTATCTCGTTTATAACATTATCTTCATAATAAACATCGTTCATATTATATAATTTATAATCTTTAGATATTTCCCTTATACTTTCAGCATATTCCTCATCCACAGTTCCATCTTCTTTTACGAATCTTTCATTTTTAATTTCTGCTACCTTACTACACTCATAATGCAGTTTACTTTTCCAATTATCCTCTGGCATTTCTTTCTTTTTACAACCACTAATTGTTAATAACACCATACTTATTAACATTAATTTTAACGTTTTTTTCATAAGCTCCTCCTCGTTTAACTCAAAAAGCACATATTTGTACCCCAAATTCTATCAAAACCATCAGGGCATTCAGGTGGATTTTTCTCACTTGTATAAATGAGCGACCTACATGACTTGCATCACAACTAAAAGCAGTCGAATCCATACGGTATGATGATCTAGAATCATATATTGAATAATCAAAGTTGTAACTATATATTGGTTTAGAATAATCTGGTTCTCCTTCACCTGCACAAGTTCCTCCACTAGAAGATGATACCTTTTCGCAACCTGAAACATATGATTTACCAAAATTATTTTTATTACAATTGAATTTTGATTCCTTTTTACATGAAGCAGCCACAGAACTTGACGTTTCGAAAACATAAGAAGAGCCAGAGCCAAAACTAACACTTTTACCTAACATAATTTTATGTAAAGTTTGACCTGCTACACTCGAATTACAATTTGGAGTTTCTGGATATGTAACACAATGTTTATAGTCTTTACATGTTTTACTACCAACATTTTTAGTCGACTTTTCTATTAATTTATATGATACAGACCCTTCCTTTTTTAAACAATTTGAGGCTCCTGAACAAGCAGATGCTCCATTATAAATTTTAGTTTTGCTGCAAGATTTATAAGAACTACACTTTTTTTCTTCTAAGATTATTTTCGTCCCAATACTCCATCCGCCAGTTCCACTTGCTGTACACCTATAATCATCTCTATTAGGCTTTTTATATATTTCAGCTGTACATTGTTTTAGTCCACTAACATCACCTATCCAATATTTTTTTTCTACCCATTTAACTTTTTCACAACCACAAGATTCATCTCTTACTGTAGTTGTTTTTCTACATTGAATACATTTTTCTTTAGTTTCTTTAGTACAACTATAAATAGTAAGTTCATTTTTATCACTAGAACCACTATTCTTTCGACAAGTACTTACTGTTTTCATATATAAATTAAAAGCTCCTACACCATGACTAAATCCTGAACTACTTCCACTACAAGTTTTAGGTTCATATCCAGATATTCCGTCAATCCCACAAGTGTATTGACTTATTGTATATCCTGTATCATCTGTTAATGGCTCTATATCTATTGAACATGTTCCATGATTTCCAACATTATCATATACATCTGCCCATTTATATCCCACACTTAATGATATATCACTTATATATGTTCTTCCTTCATCTACTCCACTATCATTCTTACTATACCCATCACTCGTACTTATACTTATTCCTCCACTACTCGCACTTAGATGACATGTTGGTTCACTTGTATCTACTTTCTCTACGTCAAATGAAAGTGTACCACTTACATTTCCTACATTATCTTTTACACACATATAATATACTCCATTATATAAATCTATATTAAATTCTTCACTTGGATATTCATAATATGTATTACTCTCACAATTAAAATTTTTTCCTAAGTAATATCCATTTATGCCTGATCCATTATTATCTGTTGCCTTAAATGATGTATTTTTTAAATAATTTGTATATATATATTTCTCATTTATTTTTATTTCATTTTCATAACTTACTGGAGCTTCTTTATCTATCTTTATATCTATATTTGCTTTGTATCTTACCTTATCCTTTGTATATACTTCTACACTTACATTTCCATCAAATACTCCATAGGTATATACTAACCTTTTATTTTGCTCATTAAAATTATTATTTATCTCTATCTCTTCTTCATATCCATCTTCATTCCATATTATACTTTCAATATTATTTAAATCTATCTTTGTACTAAATCCTAGTGTTAATTCTACATTTTCTTTTGTCCATGTCCCTGATTCATATCCCCCTCCACTTTCTGTCCTCGCGCTTATTGTAAGTCCATCTCCGCTTTTGATTAAACTCTCTAAATCACATACTTCCTCTTCTTGATACTTTGCATAAAATACTCCATTGTCATTCTCTATTTTTACCATATGACAATTCATTATACTTTCATCTACTGGATTTATTACTTCGTCTTTATTATTATCTGCTTCTATATAACCTTGTTCCATTAACGTTTTTACATTTGTATCCAAAAGAGCTGTTTCACTTGCATATACTTCTGCTTTGGTTTCTATTAATTTTACTTTATTTCTATATGCTTGTTCCTTCATCCTTTTACTTATTCCTGTAAATCCTGTGGTTGCTATCAAGGCTATTACTCCCATTATTATTATTGCTCCCATTATTTCTACTAGTGTAAATCCTTTTTTATCCATAACTACTACCAACACTTTCTTATAGCTAAATAGTATCATAAGAACCCCCCCCCCAAGTCAATATTTTTTCATAAAAAAAATGCTTTTTAAGCATCCTCTAAAACATTATGATATATATTTGTAACATCATCAACTTCATTGAGCATATTAATAAGTTTATCAAATAATTCTTTATCTTCATTATTTAAAATAACTTTATCTTTAGCATAATAACCTACTTCATCATAATTATAATTTACATTAGGAATAATACTTTCAATAACATCTTTTAATTTATGTTGTAAATTAGGATTAACTGAAATAGTTATAATACCATTTTCATTTTCAAAATCTACAAATTCAATATCATTTTCAATTAATGCATTAAATATTTCTTCTTCTTTATTTGATTCAAAGCTAATAATATTCAAATAATCATAATTATAAGATACTGAATTTTGAACTCCTAAGCTTTTATGAACTTTATTAAAAGCAGTTCTAACCTCAGCAACAGTACGATTTACATTATCTGTAAGAGTTTTAATAATAAGTGTTGATGCTCCAGGACCAAATCCTTCATAAACAATCGTTTGATATTCTTCTCCACTACTGCCTTTAGCTTTTTCTATAGCTCTATTAATAACATCACTAGTAACTTGATCTTTTTTAGCCTTTTCAATTAATCTTCTTAAATCCAAATTACCATCTGGATCAGTTCCATGTGTTTTTGCTACTTGATAAATTTCTTTAGCATAGCTTGAATAAATTTTTGCTTTTATTGCTCCAGTTTTTGCCTTGCTTGCCGCAATATTTGGAAATCTTCCCATTCTAATTCCTCCTTAAATAAATTTAATCTTTCTTATAAAATTATATATTATATGATCTTTATGATTACTTTTATTAATCCTTTTTATTTCATATAAAATATTATATATTTTATAATAATCTGCTGTTTCTAATTTTAAAACATATTCAACAGCTTTTATTATAGCATCTTTTTCACATTTTACATGAAAAAATCCTAAAACTTTTCTCACCTCACTTCTTGGTATATTTCTTGATATAAATTTATAAAATATATCGCTTTTTTTTTGAAAACAATAAAGAAAACCATCTAAATTTTTTATTACTCTTAAAGTATCATAGTATCCCATTTTAATGTTATTTCTAACACTTTCCAAATCAAAATTTAAAACTCCCCCTAAACTCCTACTAGGTTTAATTCTAATTATGTCTACATTTTTACTAGGTTTTTGGTTTATATTAATAGTTGGATTAAGCTCAACAACATAAATCTTTTTATAGCCTTTATTTATTAACATATTAAGTGGAGTACTGTCATAAAAACCACCATCAATATAATAACTATCATCAACTTTTTTTTCAAGTTTAAATATAGGTAAATAACAACTAGCTAATATATAGTCAAATAATTTATCCTTATTCATTTCTTCTTTGTAAATATACATAGGAGTTAAATTATTTAATTTAACAGTACATATTCCAAAATCAATAGAATTACCAAGTAACTCATTAACATCTAAATACTCTTTTAATACTTTTTCAAGACCTCCAATATCAATCCCTCTAGATTTAATAATATTTAAATAATTCTTAAAACCCAGTTTGATAAAATCTAAATCATACTCATGCGCAAGCTTTTTCTTAATATATTTAGCATCAAATCCCAATATTTCATCCATTTTAACATTTTGCCAAAAATTAAGCAATTCTTCTTCTTTATGGCAAGCAATCATTGCTCCATTAAAAGCACCTATTGAAGTTCCACAAACTCCCCCAAATTCTATTCCATTATTTTTAAGTGCAATACAAGCTCCAGCTTGATAAGCACCCCTAGCTCCCCCTCCTTGAAGTGCAAGACCTATCATTTAATTCCCTTCTTTTCTAATTTTCTAATATAAACTTTAGCTAATAATTTTTTTATTATATTAGGATTATATTTTAATTTTAAACTATCAAAATATTCTCTAATATTACCACTTTTATATAGTAATATTTCATCTAATTTTTTATCTACTCTAAATATATTACCACTATAATCAACTGGATTAAATAATTTATTCCAAACAATATCAAAAGAAAAGCCTTTAATCTCTAACAATTTAATCAAAAGATTTCTAACATTTATCCGATAATCTTCTCCACCAGATAAAATTTTAACTTTTTTATTTAATTCTTTATTTTTTTCAAGAGAATTTAAAATAGCAGTAGATAAATCATCAACTTTTATAACCTCTACTATACTATTTTCTTTATACAAATAAATTGATTTATCCTCCAAAATAAATGGTATTCTAAAAATAGTATATTTCTCTAATTTTTCTTTAATTTCCTCTTCAATTACATTTTGATATTTACTATATATATCTTCTTTTCTTATAAATATTTTTGAAGAAGAACTAATTTGCTTATCAGTATTTGGATACATATTAGTTGTAGATAAATAAATCAAATGACATTTTGGATTAAAAAAATCAATTAATTTTATAATATTTTCTATCGCTTTATAATTTATTTCTCTCATAAAATTTTCCTTTAAATTAACAACAGGTGGCAAAAGTCCATAACAATTAATAATAAAATCATTATTTTTTACTAAATTTGTCATTAAAGCTTCATCAGAAATATCACCAAATAATATATTTATTTTATTTTTAAATTTTCTCATTTTTTGATAAGATTCTTTACTTCTAATGTTAATTGCTGTTATTTCATAATTATTATTTTCTAACAACTTTTCTATAATATGTATTCCAATTAAAGATGATGCCCCTGTAATTAAAACTTTTTTCATAATTCCTCCTATATAATAAATAGTACTATGGCAATTACTAACCCAAATACAATTCCTATTTTAACAGGATTTTTAAAAAAATTTTCTATAATTTCTTTTAAAAGTTCAAAAATAGTAATATACAAAAGTAACCCAACAGTTAAAGAAAGCAATAAACCTTCTATAGTTTCATTTAATCCCTTATTTAATAAAATAAGTATTAATGCTCCAATAAAATTAGATATTATAAGTAAAATAATAATAATATTTTTAAATTTTGTTTTATTTTTATCACTACCCATTGACAAGCTTATTTCCATACCAAGCGGTAAATTGTGCATTCCAACTGATATAGCCATTATTATTCCTAGTTTTAAATCATTTAAACTTATTGCATAAATGGAAATGCCTTCTAAAATATTATGAATTATTAATGCTACTGAAGTTATAAATCCAATATGAAATAAATGACTATCATGTTCTTTTACATTATCATCTATTTCTTTATGATCATGATGATGCTCAGGTATAAATAAGTCTAATACTTTCAAAAGAATCATTCCTAAAGAAATAAATAAAGTTATTTTTATTATATTAATAATACTTAATGGACTAAATATTTCTATAATCTCTGGTAATAAATCAAAAAATACTAAATATATCATTATAATAAAAGCTAAAGAAGTAGAAAACAACATAAGATTTTCTGTTTTTTTCAAAAATTTAGGTATTAAAATACCAATAATAAAAAATAATGATAACATTAAAGTAACTAATAAGCCTTGCAAATAAATCACTTCCTTACAACTATTATAACACAAATTAAAAAGAGGATAACCTCTTTAACTAATTATTATTTGAAATTGGTACTGCTTGAATAAATAATTTACCAGTAAAAGATCCTTCAGTTAAACTTATTTGATTAACAGCATCATCATTTACCAAATACATTCTAAATGTTAAAGTATCAGTCATATTTGGATTCAAAATTATCTCATCTGTAGTCAATTTTATATCATTAGCAGTAGTTGAAACTCTTTCATCTTCTCCACTTATTTCAGCATCACTACGAGTAGCATCTGAAAAATTCCCTGATCCAATAACAGTTCTACCACGAAGTAATTCCCATTTAAAATAAGAACTGTATAAATTTTTAGTTAAATTAATTTCTTTTAAAAATACATTATATTTACCTGAAACATTTGAATCACTCTTATTAGATACAGTAAATGATATTTTATCAGCTTTTGATTCTTTTTCAGTTTCTTTAATAAAATTTAAATGTTCATTACTAATAGCATTCTTACTATCTAAATTAGTTTCAATAGTAAGCTTACCAGCCTGGATAGTAGTTGTACTAGTATCTCCTTTTATAGTTGTATAGAAAAATGCATATGATGCACTAACTCCTAAAACAACTAAAGATATAACCAAAACTATAACTTTTGCATAGTTACTTTTTTTTTGCTTTTGTTCCATACAATCACCTATTCTAACTCCATTATACTAAAGAGCTTCAATTTTTACAACATATATTTTTGTATTTTCTTGAACTAAATATAAAGAGACATTTTCATCATATCCCAAATCTTTAACATAATCAATCTTCAAATCTATTTTATAAGCATTCATATTAATTCCACTTTTTTCATATATAGATTCTTCTTCATGAGTTATTTCTACTTTATTTACTTCTGGTAAAAGTTGTTTTCTTTTTTTATCACTATTATCTTCTATTAATTTATAAATAGAATCCATAGCTTTATTTGAAAATTTTTCTTTTTCTTGTTCATAAATAAAATCTAATGCTCCTACATCATACTTATTTATCTTATTATTAATAGTATATAAATCAATTACAAATAATTTAGCAAGTAAATGAGCATATGAATTATAATCAATAACTTCACTTTCTAATACCTTTTTCAGTTCTAAAAAATTTTCTTTATAAATTTCTGTATCTCTATCTTCTAAAACATAATTATAGTTTTTAATAGTATCTAATACTTCTACTTTATTAATTTCTGGTAATTTTCCACTTTTATTTTTTAAATATCTATAACATATAAATCCACCAACTAATAATATTAATACAATGAAAATAATTATTAAAATCTTTCTTTGCTTAATACTTAACCTTCTTTTCACTATTTTTCCCTCATTCCATTTATTTCACTATTATATAATGTTTCGCCTTCATTATATATTAAATCATGAACTATTATTAAATTACTAACATTTAATACATCTTCTACATATTTTTTACAATCTTCAATGTAGTCTTCTTCTATAGTAACACCAGATTTTGTCACATAATATTTATTACTAGAATTATTATAATATAAATCATTAGTAACAAAATTGCCATTTGGAAACATAACAATATTATTATTTTTAATATTAAAAATATCATGACCTAAAACATATTTATTTTCAATGCCTAACATATTACCAAGGGTTGGAAAAACATCATACATTCCCATTACATTATTTATACTTCCTTTAATTTTATTTTGCAAACCTTTATTTTTAGTCCACAAAATAAGTGGTGTTTTTTTATTTAAATCATGCATAAATGAATTATATTCTTTATACTCTTTTTCACCTTCCTTAAAAAGTTCTCCATTTTCATAATTTAGATTATAAAGAACATTCATTTCTTTACGAGTAAGTTTTGCATCATGATCTCCATAAAAAACAAATATTGTATTATTAAAATAATTAGAGTTCTTCACCATTTCAACAAATTTTCCTAAAGAAACATCAGCATAATGAGAACTTTTTATATAATTACCAACAGCAGTATTACTAAGATAATCTCGCATCTCTGTACTTCCATCATCTAAAGTAACCTTATTACTTAAATCAAAATCTCCATATTTATCTAAAAACTGAAATGGGGAATGATTAGATAAAGTGATAATAGTGCCCATATAATTTTTATTTTCTTCTTCTATTTTTTCTAATTTAGAAAGTGCTTGTTCAAAAAATAAACTATCTGATATTCCTAAATTTATATAATCTTTATCATCTTTATCAGGAGTTTCAAAAGATTCTCTAAAATACATTTTTTGGTATCCCAAACTAGGATGTACTTTTTCTCTATTCCACATTGAAGCATAATTACCATGCATACTAAAGGTAAAATATCCCTTATCAGTAAGTAATTTTGGAATAGTACTATAATGTCTATCATAATAACTAGTAAATACTATTCCCGACGAAGCAGGCATTAATCCTGTTAATAAAGTAAATTCAGTATCTGAAGAAGTTCCAGAACTCACTTGAGGATAAAAGTTTTTAAAAAACATGCCCTCTTTAGATAATTTATTTATAGTAGGAGTAACTTCTTCTCCATTAAATGTTAAATCCATTAAAAAATCTTGCATACTTTCCATATGAACAAATATAATATTAGCATCTTTTAAAACATTGGTATATTTATTGTTTCCAATATATTTATTTTCTTGGGTATAAAAATCTTTAAAAGTGTAAGCAGCTTCTTCATAACCGAACAAAGAATTTATTTTTGGAGTTAACGTTCTAAGCAAATCATTTCCTTGATACATTAAAATACCAAATCTTTCCACAATCGCTCCTCTATTCCATTGCTTCATAAGTCTACTATAATCTGTTTTAGTAGCAGATAATAAACTAATAGATATAAAAACTGTTCCAAATAATAAAGATAAAACAAATTTTCTCTTACTTTTTGTTATTTTCTCTATCATTTTATAATAAGATGTATAAGATATTTTTCTATAAATCAACCAAAATATTATGGGAAATAAAAGATAAATAAAATTTACTATTTGCAATTTTTCGAATATTGATCCTGTAACAGTTTCAGCTTGACCAAGACCAGTTAATTCTGAAAACGAAGCAAAAGATACATAAAATATATAATAAATATGATTAATAAATTCAATTAATGTAAACAAAATCAAAAGAAACATATAGTAATGATATTGTTTTTTTCCTGTCTTCAAAAAGCCGATTGATCCAACAATTAAAATTATTGCCATATCTACAAGTAAAGGTTTTATACTAAATATATTTTTAACGGTAAAGCCTCTAACTATTATTGTCTCCAAAATAGCAAAAACAAAATAGAATAAAAATAACTTATTATCAAAAAAAATTAATGACAAATTTTTTTTGAATTTTATTTTTAAATTTTCCATCATATTTTTATAACCCTTTCCTATAATTACATTATATCATTAATTTAATTTTATTGTTGCATTTTTTAAAACTTTTTGTTATTATGAAAGCACGCAGGTGTAGTACAATGGCTAGTATACGACCTTGCCAAGGTTGAGATGGGAGTTCGATCCTCCTCACTTGCTCCAGTGACGTTTCTGTTCGAACTTTTAAAGTTTGAACTTGAGATACATATC
>CAOJUX010000024.1 GCA_948444795.1 uncultured Erysipelotrichaceae bacterium
GGATGACGCATCCAGCCTTTACATCACTTGATGTAACAGGAATATGGGTAGGAAAATTTGAAACAACAGGAACAGTAGATAAAGTAACAGTAAAACCAAATATAGCAAGTTTAGGAAATATAGATGGAAGTACCATGTATAATACAAGTTTCAACTATAAAAGAGATTTAGACTCCCATATGATGAAGAATACTGAATGGGGAGCAATGGCCTATCTCACAAATAGTAAATATGGTCGCCCAAAAGACGATGCTGGAGTGTCTACGGAAGTATGGATAAATAATAGTAGTGCATACATAACAGGATGTACGGGAGAAAGTGCATCAGCATCTCCTGTTAATAATTGTACTTATCCTTATCCCAATACAAATAATGATAATAGAACAGTATTTCAAGGAAGTACTACTAATAATATAAGTGGAATATACGATACAGTAGGAGGAGCATGGGACGCGGTTATGGGGAATTTAAATAATATAGCAAGTTCATCAGGATTAACTGTATCAAGTATTCCATCAAGATATAAAGATATATATACAGGCGAAAGTGAGATTTATAAAATACTAGGGGATGCAACCACTGAGGTTTATGGTTGGTCGGAATGCTACTCACATTTTGGGTTATCGGATTACCCTTGGGTTAAAAGAGGGGACAGTTTTACAAGTGTTGCTACTGTAAGTATGTTTGCTCAATCTCGGAGCATACTGGAAGGTGTTAGATGGGAGACTTTTCGTATAGTTCTTTCACCAAATAAATAAATGATATGAAAAATTACTTGTAATTTTATACAGTAATTTTTTTATTTTAAATAATAAAGATACATGATATAATCTTTGTTGGAAGGAAGCATATTTTTATGAAAAAGAAAATATATGATTATTCGGAAAATATATTAAATGAGATATTTATGATGGCTCTAACATATAGAGTATCTTTAAGAAATTTATGTTTAATGTTTACTTGTTCATTTGATGATTTAAATGAAGCTATCAAAAAAAGAGCTGATATGGGTATTTTTATTGATAGTTTAGATAAATGTACAATAAATGAAGATGAAGAAATGTCTCGAATTTCTTTTGAAAGAGCAAGCGCTTATTGGAAAAAAAGACAAGAATTATTAAAAAAATTACGTAACGCAAAAACAATTGGAGAAAAAAATGATATAAAAGAAGAGTTAAAGGTGCATAGGTCTTTAATTGATGATATTTATGCAAATAAACTTATAAATAGAAGTAATTATAGATTTTCTTCACAAGACAAAGATGTAATAGCAAATTTTAGAGTAAAATATAGTTTCAGTAAGGAAAAAACTGCCCAAGTCCTTAACATTAATCACAATATAATAACTATAGCTTGCGAAGAGAAAGCTCTTAAAGATCCTATTTATGCTAAACAATTAGAAGCAATTAATAATTATAATAAAAGTTATTTTAAGAAAAGATAAAATGGAGTGATTTTTTATGAAAAAAGGTGTATATATTCATATTCCTTTTTGTAAAACAATATGTTCATATTGTGATTTTTGTAAAGTTTTTTATAATGAAGAATGGGTATTTAAATATTTAAAAGCTTTAGAAGAAGAGATTAATGATTTATATATGGGAGAGGAAATTGATACTGTATATATTGGAGGAGGTACTCCTTCTTCTTTAAGTCAAAAAGCTTTAAAATATTTATTTGAAATATTAAATAAGTTAAATATTATAGATTTAAAGGAATTTACTTTTGAATGTAATTTAAATGATATTAGTGAAGAGTTATTAGAAATACTAAAAAATGCTAAGGTTAGTAGACTTTCTATTGGAATAGAGTCATTTGACAATGAAAAATTAAAATATATGGGAAGAAATCATTCTTTTTTAGTGGCTAAACAAAAGATAGATCTCTGTAGATCTTATGGTTTTAATAATATAAATATTGATTTAATATATGGTTTTTTCTTTGAAAATATAAAAATATTAAAAAATGATTTAAAGAAAATTGTAAAATTAAATCCTGAACATATAAGTACTTATAGTTTAATGATTGAGAATAACACAATACTTAAAAATAAAAATATCGAATGTATAAGTGAAGATATGGATGCAGAAATGTATAAGTTTATTTGCAAATTTTTAAAAACCAAAGGTTTTAATCATTATGAAATTAGTAATTTTGCCAAAAGTGGTTATGAATCTATTCATAATTTAAAATATTGGAGAAATTTAGAATACTATGGATTTGGTGCTAGTGCATCTGGTTATATAGATAATATTAGATATACTAATACTAAATCTTTAACTAAATATATGAATAAAGAATTTGGATTTGAAAAAAACTTACTTACTAAAAAAGATATTATGGATAATCATATAATGCTTGGATTAAGACTTTTAAAAGGAATTAATATTGAAAAATTTAATAAATTGTATGAAACTGATATGTTTTCTTTATATCCAATAAAACCATTATTGAAAAACAAAGAATTAATAATAAAAAAAGGTAATATTTTTATAAATCCGACCAAACTATATGTAATGAATGAAATATTAGTTAAAATGATATAGAGGTGATTGGAATAAAAAAAATATTATTTTTTTTAGTTTTATTATTGTTACCAACAATGGTTTTAGCAAATGATGTGTTTTTAGAAGATTTACAAGTTTTGAATGGAGAATTATCTCCCACATTTACAAAAATGAACAATAAATATACAATTGAACTTGAAACAGGAGAAGAAGAAGTTTTGTTTAAGTATACAGTAAATGATGGAATATCTGTTTCTGTTCAAAATAATAGTAATTTAAAAGATAATTCTATTGTAACTATTGATTTAATTCAAAATAATGTTGTAGTTGTATCTTATGAATTTAATATTTTAATGGAAACTAATACTACTTCAGTATTTAATGAAATAAAAAATGAAGAAGTAGAAGTAGGAAATATAGAATTTATGCAAAAACATAAGAATATAATTATTCCTATAAGTGCGGCTTTATTAATAGCACTTTCGTTTAAAATTATATTTTTTGGTATAAAGAAAAAAAGCATCTAGTATAATTTACTAGGTGATTTTTTTGAAATTTATTGCTCATAGAGGTTACAGAGATAAAAAGCTAAAAGAAAATTCAATAGAAGCTTTTAAAAAGGCAATTGATAGTGATTTTTTTAGTGGATTTGAGTTTGATATAAGAGAATGTAGTAATCATAAATTTGTTATTAATCATAACGCTTTTGTAAAAGATGATTTAATAAAATTTAAGAATTCTAAATATTTGATTAATAAATATAATTTACCAACTTTAGAAGAAGTTTTAAAACTTGAAACAGATAAAATATTTTTAATAGAGATTAAGGATAGTCATATTGATTATAAAAGATTTATTAAGATAATTAATAAGCATCAAAATAAAAATATTTATATTATGAGTTTTCATAATAAAGTAATAGAGGCTTTAAAGAAATATAAGATTAAAGCAAAACTAGGTGTTTTAAACTATATTTTAAATAGTGAAAGTGATTATGATTATGATTTTATTTGTTTGTTAAATAGTTTAACAACAAAAGATTTGATTAAATGTTATAAAGAAAAAAATATTGAAGTAATTATGTATGGAATAATAGATCCAGATCATGATCTTTTTTTTAAAGATGTTTATTATATTTTAGATTATCCCATAAAAAATAAAGATTAGAGTGTATAATCTTTATTTAATTCTATATTATTATCAGCAATGAATTTATTAAAATCTTGAAAATCTTTTTCTCTTTTGGCATCTAGTTCAGCTATTAATTTATTTTTAAATAAGATTACTTCATTAAGACTTTTCATAGAAACTTTTTTGTTTTTAGTAATATTTATTAGGCCTTCTTTTAAAGTACCATCTATATTTATAATACCTTGATAAGTATCACCGCAAGTTCTAAAACACTTGCTTATTTCTTCATGAGTTTCAGGGTGTAAGTATGATACAAAGTCATCTTCTTTTAGGGTACTTAAGGTAGAAAAGGTAGCAAGAAATGATTTATTTTTTTCAGAATATGATATATTATTAAATAAACCAATTGGTAGGATAAATATTCTATTTTTATAATCATAAACGCCATTAAAAGTATTATTAAAACTGGATATTAAAATAAGGCCTTCTTTTTCTAAAATTTGATTTTTGGTAAAAGGTCTATCTTGCTGCCAATTATTTATAGTATTTTCTAAACTAATTATATGTTTTACAAAATACTTGCTACTACCTAAATAGTAACTACTAAATATATTTTTACTATCAATATTTATATTTTCTTCATTCATAAACAAAATCTCCTTGTACTTGATATTATACAATAATAAGTTTTAAAAAAGCAATATAGATTTTTGTTAAGGTTTGTGATATAATTTCTTTTAGAATATAGGAGTGATATGATGAAAAATGAAAATAAAAATATCGCTGATAGTCTTGATACAGAAATTTTAAATGAAGTCTTAAAAATTAAAGCAACAAAAAAAATAGAAACAGATTCTTTTTTAGATGATTTAGATATAGAGAATAAGGAAAATGTACCATTGAAAAAAGAGAAAAAAGAAAAGAAAAATAAAGATAGTAAATTTAAAAATTTAATTTTTAAAATCAAAAATTGGTGGAGTAATTTGCCTAAAAATAAAAAAATTATTGTTATAATTATTGGCGTGTTAATTTTAGTTACTCTTATAATAGGAATAGTATTTTTAGTGAAAAATAAAAAAGTAGAAGAAGAAACCCCAGATGTTATAGTAGAAGTTGATAATTATCGTTACGAAAATGGTACTTTAATTTTTTTAGATAATGGCCAAGAAATAGGAAGATATGAGTGCCAAAATAAAGATGAAAATATGTGCTTTGTATCTTTTTATAGTGAAGAAGATGAGTTTGATAAAGAAATAAAACAGTATGAAAATGGAGATCCTCTTTACTTGCGTTCTAATATTATAAATAAAAAATATGTGTTTGTTACTGATAGTCCTAACAAAGATAATAGTATTTTATATAATATGATAGATAATTCTGTAAAAGAAGAATATAAGCTTGTAAAAATAGTGAATGAAAATGAATTTATTGTTAAAAATAATCAAGATAAATATAATATTATTAAAGTAGATAATGAAATCAATAAAATACTTGATAAAAATTACAGTTATTTAGCTGCGTATAATGATAAGTTTATAAAAAAGGAAAATAATAAAGAATATATAATCGATAAATCTGGTCATGAATTAAGTATTGGCTTTCCTTACAAAATAAAAGGGTTTAATGATAAATATATTAAAACTATTAATGAGTTTAAAGAATATAGAGTTTATGATTATAAAGGTAAAGAAATATTTAAAGATACTTATGATTTTATAGATTTACAAGATGATTTTGCTCTGCTTGTAAAAAATAAAAAAGCTGATCTTAGGTTTTATGATAATTATAAATTAATAGAAAATCAATTAGAATTAAAAAATGAATATTATAATAAAATAAAGATATATGATCAAGATAAGAAGTTAATTAAAACTAATGCGTCATATGATATCTCAAATAGTGAGGGAAGTATTTCTATTAATATTATTGATGAAGAAAATAATAATATTATTAGTATTAATAAAAATGAAGGGTTTGTTAATAAAACTATTAATTATATGAATTATTTTGATGGTACAATATATATCTATTCTGATAAAAATAAAGAAATATTATTAGGTAGTTATAAGTGCAATAATAAAAATAACATAAGTAGTGCAAATGATGTACTTACAAATTGTAATATTGCAGATGAAGTAAATGGCGATAATAAACAATTAAAAGCACCTATATTTAATGAAAGATTTGTTTTTATCTATGATAATGCAAATAATATAAATGAAGATGCCAAAAATATTAATTTATATGATTTAAAACAAAATAAAATATTAAGTAATTATAAAGAGTTTAATAGTGATAGTGGCACAAATGAAGTTACTTTTAAAACAGTTAATAATTATCCAATAATATGTAAAAATAAAAATAATAAACTTGGTATTATTAAATTAAATACATCGGAAGTAAAAGGTTTTATAGCATTTAATTATAATACTTTAGAGGTAATAAATAATTATTATTTAGGTGGTGATGATAAAGGTTATTATTTAATTGATAAAAATAATGGGAATGCTATAAATGATAATCCTATTCCTATTAAAATATCTAGTTATACTGATAATTATATAATTGGTAGTGATAAAGATAATTATAAAATATATAGTAAAAAAGGCGAAGAATTATCTAATTTCTATAATTATATTGATTTATATAATGACTTTTATGTTGGTATTAAAGATAATAAATTAGGCCTTTATACTTATAAAGATAAAGAAAATAATTTTACAGGAAAAGATATAAATGTAGGTGGAGATTATAAAAATGCTTATAAAGTAACAGTAAATGGTTCTAATTATATTTTAGAAGTAAATGGTAATGTAGTAGTTAGTGGAGCTATAGGAGGAGAATAATGATAAATCATAAAATTACTTTGTGGGCAATAATAGTATTATTAATATTATTTATTCCATTAACTATATTCTCTACTTATATGCATTTTAATAAAGGACCTGTAGTTCAAGAAAATCCGAATCATGAATTTAAATTTGAAAATAAATTATATTTTTATAATGAAGTTAATGAACTTATTGGAAAGTATGAATGTAGTAATTCAATTTGTGATTTAGCTATAAATAGTAATAATGAAGATTATAGTTTAGAAGAATATGAAGATGAAGATACTAAATTTGAATTAGTAAACAATCGTTATGCTTTTATATGTGATAAAAATGATAAAGAAAAAGAAGAGATAAAATTATATGATTTATCTTTAAATAGAATACTAGCTACTTATAAAGCGGTAAAAAATTATGGCATAGGTATTGAAGGAGATATTTATATAGTAAAAAACAATGATGATAAATATGGAGTTATTGGATTTAATGAAGGAATAGCTTTAAAAATACCATTTAAATATGATTATATTGGTTTAGTTAATAAAATAGATAGTGAAACAGAAAAAATAGCATCTTCTAAATATGCAGTAATGAAAGATAAAAAATGGCAACTTACTGATTTAAATAATGCTGAATTTACGAGTAATATTGATGGAGATATAGCTTCTTATAATGAAGAATATATTATTTTAAAAAATGGAAGTAATTATAAATTAATTGATTATAATGGAAGAAATTATTTAAATGAAGGTTATTTATATCTTGGTTTTTATAGTAAATATATTGAAATTATTGATAATTTTAACAACTTTTATTTATATAATATGAAAAATAGTGAAAAAATTAGTAAAGAATATTCAGTAAAAGATATAAGTGATGTAGATTTAAAACAAGAAAATAATAATATTATAATTAGTATTAATGGGCAAGTTAAAGAAACTGTTGCAAATTCATGAAATGAGAGATTTAACTGAAATTATCAAAATATTCGTAATGATACAATATTTCCAATATATGAAAATTTAACCTCATATGTAATTTGTAAAATAAAATAAATGCCACTAGAAAAAATAAAGAAAATGTTGTAAAATAGATAAAAAGCGATGATGCTGAGGAGTAATTATAAATTAATTTAAAAGAGAGCTTATGGTTGGTGAGAATAAGTATTTAATTATAATGAAGGTAGCAGTGGAGCAGAATAGCTGAAAAAAGTAAGTTATTACGGTCACCTTACGTTACAAGGAATAATGAGTGCTAATTTGTTAGAATTAAGGTGGTACCGCGGGAATATCTCGTCCTTTAAATAAGGAGGAGATTTTAATGGAAATAAATGCAAGTAAAAAAGTATTTGATAATTTTGCTAAAGATTTTAAGCAAGATAAAAATATAAAAATAAAAATAAATCATACATATCATGTCGTTGATTTATCGTTGAAAATAGCTAAGATGATGGAATTAAATGAAGAAGATACAAACATTATAAGTCATATAGCTCTTTTACATGATGTAGGAAGATTTATTCAGTATCAAAAACATGATAAATATGATGATTATAAAACCGGATTTGATTATGCAAAAGCTGGTAGTGATTATTTATTTTTAGAAGATGGTATTAAAGATTATAATATAGATAGTAAATATTATGATATTATTAAATTTGCAATAGAAAATCATAATAAATTAAAGATAGATAAGTGTAATAATAATAAAAAATATATCTTTTATGCTAAACTTATAAGAGATATTGATAAGATAGATATTTTTAGAGTTTTAGCAAGTAATGATTATGATGATTTTAAAGATCAAATTAGCAAAGAAGTTAAAAAGTTATTTGATAGTAAAAAAATAATTCCACTGAAAAGTATAAAAAATAAATCTGATTCATTTATATATCATTTATCATATGTATTTGATATAAATTTTAAAGAATCATTTGAGTTATTAAAAGCAAGTGATAATTTAGAGTTATATTTAGGCTCTTTAGATGTATCAAGAGAAAATGAACAAGAGTTTAAAGAAATAAAAGATAAGATTTTAAAATATATAGAAAAGAGAGTTTTATAATGGCAGAAATTATTGTAGGTGGAGTAATTGAAAAAGAAGGTAAATTTCTACTGGTTCAAGAAGCAAAAGAAAAATGTAAAGGGAAATGGAACTTACCAGCAGGAAGACTTGAGTCAAAAGAAACAATTTTTGAAGGAGCTAAAAGAGAAATATTAGAAGAAACTGGCTGTAAAGTAGAATTAATAGGATTATTACAAATTGCAAATATAGTATCAGAAAATGATGTTTTTATGAGCATAGTATTTTCTACTAAAATGATTGATGAAAATATAAAATTTGATAAAAAGGAAATATTAGATGTTAAATGGTTTACCTATGAAGAACTATTAAATATGAAAAATCAATTAAGAGCTTATGATTGGACGATTAACAGTATCCAAACCTTAATTGAAAATAAAGCGGTTGATATAAATATTTTAAAAATAATTAAAGAGGAGAAGAAAAAATTATGTTAGATAAAAAATATAATGCACAAGAAAAAGAAGAAAAGTGGTTAAATTATTGGAAAGAAAATAAAATCTATGAATTTAAACTAGACGGGAGAAAAGTGTTTTCAATTGATACACCACCACCAACTGTAAATGGAAAAATTCATATAGGGCATTTATTTTCATATACACAAACAGAGATGATTGCTAGGTATAAAAGGCTTAGAGGATACAATATATTTTATCCATTTGGTTTTGATGATAATGGCTTACCTAGTGAAAGATTAGTAGAAAAAGAACAAGGAAAAAGAGCGCACGAAATAGGAAGAGAAGAATTCTCAAAATTATGTTATGAAACAACTGATAAATATGAAACTGAGTTTCAAGAGTTATTCAGTAAGATGGGAGTTAGTACAGATTGGAATATTCATTATAAAACAGTTAGTCCATCAACCATCAAAATTAGTCAAGCATCATTCCTAGATTTGATTAATAAAGGGCATTGTTATCATAAGATGAGTCCTGCGCTTTGGTGTAATGAATGTTTAACTTCAATAGCACAAGCTGAACTTGAAACAAAGACTATAAAGACAACATTTAATTATATTAATTTTAAGACTGTAGAGACAAACGAAGAGTTTACAATAGCAACAACACGTCCAGAATTATTACCAGCAATTGTATGTGTTTTTGTAAATCCAAGTGATGAAGAACATAACCATTTGATTGGTAAAATAGCTCATATTCCGGTTATTGATGTAAAGGTGCCAATTATGGCTGATGAAAAAGTTGCGGTTGACAAAGGTACAGGAATAGTTATGTGTTGTACTTTTGGAGATCAAACAGATATAGAATGGTGGAAGAAATACAATTTACCACTTAAATATATTTTTACCGAAGATGGAAGAATTATTGATTCAGTAGAAAAATATGGTGGATTAAAAATTAAAGAAGCTAGAAAGCAAATTATGGAAGATTTGACTGCCGGTGGGTTTGTAGTTAAAATAGAAGAATTAGAACATGAAGTACAAACCCATGAAAGATGTGGGCGTGAAGTAGAATATTCTGTTATGAAACAATGGTTTATAGATATTATGAATCATAAGAGTGATTTCTTAAAAATTGGTTCGGAAATAAAGTGGCATCCTGAACACATGAAAAGTAGATATAACGAATGGGTTCAAAATATCATGTGGGATTGGTGTATTTCAAGACAAAGATATTTTGGGGTACCATTTCCAGTTTGGTATTGTGCAAGTTGTGGGGAACCAATATTTGCAAGAGTAGAAGATTTACCAGTAAATCCACTAGTAGATAAACGTCCTATTGATACTTGTAAATGTGGATGCTCCGAATTTATTCCAGAAACGGATGTAATGGATACATGGGCTACTTCTTCAGTAACACCTTTAATTAACATGAGATATGGTGAAAAAGAAAATTTTGAATCATTCTTAAAACCAATGAGTATTAGAACAAATGCATCAGAAATAATAAGAACATGGGATTTTTATACAATTGTTAAAAGTTTTTATCATTTTGGTATGCGACCTTGGGATAATGTAATGATATCAGGATTCGTTATGGCGAGTAAAGGCGAAAAAATAAGTAAAAGCAAAGGAAATAGTAAAGTAGAACCAATTGACTTAATTAATCAGTATTCGGCTGATGTGATTCGTTATTGGGCTGGTTCTGGAAGACTTGGTACAGATATAGTATTTAGTGAAGAAACGCTTCAAAGAGGGCGAAAACTTGTAAATAAACTTTGGAATGTTGCTAAGTTTATTGAAATGCATTTAAATGATTATGAAGATAAAGAATTCAATGAATATGAATATATAGACAAATGGATATTAGGTAAATTCGAAGAAATGGAATCTGGATTTATAAAATACCTTGATGAATATGAAGTTGGACTTGCTCTAAACACTCTTGAAAAATTCTTCTGGAATTTCTGTGATAACTATATTGAAATAGTTAAACATAGATTATATAGACCTGAAGAATTTGGAGAAGTTCCAAGATATTCAGGACAAAAAACTGTTTATACATTACTTTATAAATTACTTCAGGATTTTAGTATCTTCTTCCCATTTATTACTGAAGAAATTTATGGGGAATTATATCATGATAATAAATCAATTCATTTAACAGAAATAAAACCATTAAATTTTGATTTTAAAAATGAAATTAAAAACGGAGACATAATGATTGATATTATTAGTGAGGCAAGAGGAGAAAAAACAAATAATAATGTTTCTCTTAAAACACCAATTAAAAATTTAGATTTAAGTGTAAACGAAGAATTAGCTGATGCTATAAATAAATCTATTAAGGATTTCAAAGCTACATTAGCTATTCAAAATTTAGATTTAACTTTGATTGGAGAAAATTATAAAATTAATAAAATTGAACTAAAATTAGAATCATAAAAATTAAAATGAGTATAGATTAAATTCTATGCTTTATTTTCTGGTGACATTTATGGTGACATTTATGGTGACATTGTGTTATGATTATGTTGAGGTAAAATTTGATGATAGGATTATTAGAAGATAAGAGAACAGAGTTTAAGATAAAAATGACTGATACATTAGAGAAAGAAGTTATTGCTTTTTTAAACACTGATGGTGGAAATATATTTATTGGTGTTGATGATAAAGGAAATATAAGCGGAAATCTAGGTAATTTAGATTTATTACAGAGAACTATAAAAGATAGAATAAAAGATAATATTATGCCATCAACTTTAGGCTTGTTTGATGTTGTTGTAAACGAGGCTAATGGTAAAAAATATATACAAATTATTATTGCAAAAGGTAACGAGCGACCTTATTATCTTCGTGGCATGGGAATGACACCAGATAGTTGTTTTATTAGAGTTGGATCATCAGTTGAAAGTATGAATAATGAAACCATTCTTAATCTATTTTCAAAAAGAACAAGAAATTCGCTAAAAAATATAAAATCTCCCAAACAAGATTTAGAATTTAAAATTTTAAAAATTTATTATCAAGAAAATGGCTATGAAGTAAACGACAATTTTTTAAAAAAGTTGGATTTATATGATGATAATAATAATTTCAATTATATAGCTTATTTGCTTTCAGATAATAATAACTTATCTGTACAATTTGCAAAGTACGATGGAAATGATGTTTATAATTTAATAGAAAATGAAGATTTTGGCTTTTGTTCTCTTATAAAAATAACAGATAATATTTTAAATAAGATTATGTTAGAAAATAAAACTTATACAAAAATCGAAACACCTACTAGAAAAGAAATTAAAATGTATGATTATGATGCTGTAAAAGAAATAGTAACGAATGCTTTAATTCACAATGATTGGAGTAATGGATATTCACCAAAATTTGAAATATTTGATAAAAAATTGGTTATATCCTCAAATGGAGGAGTTCAAGAGGGAGTATCACAAGAAGAGTTTTTAGAAGGATTTTCTAATCCTAGAAATCCTGAATTAATGAGAGTTTTTAGAGATCTAAATTTTGTAGAACAATTAGGTACTGGCATACAAAGAGTATTAAAAACGTATGATAAGGAAATATTTGAATTTTTCCCTAATCATATTCGCGTAATAATACCTTTTAATAAAAATGAATTTCAAAATAAATCTTTAAAAAAAGAAATAAATAAAAGTCTTAATAAATTTCAGAATTCTATTATAAATTTAATTATAGATAAACCTAATATTACGCAAGAAGAACTTGCAAGATTATTAGATGTTAATAAAAGAACTATTATAAGAAATTTTAAGGTACTAATTGATGAAAAATACATTGAGAGAATAGGAGCTAATAAAAATGGCTACTGGAAAGTAAACAAAAAATAATTTAGGCTTATATTTGAAAAAGTTAGCTAATATGATATGATATTAATGGTTGTGGTTAAAATTATTATTATTATCCATGATTTATATGATTATGAAATAGGACTTTGTTATAATTTTCATAATTATGTTGGACTTGATGAATATGAATGTGTAAAAAATTAAAGGTGTTGAGAGGTAATTTATGAAAAATAAGAAAGAATTAATTTCAGTAATAATTTCATGTTTTAACGAAGAAGAGTCTTTGCCATATTTTTATGAAGAAATAAATAAAGTAGCCAAAGATATGAATGACTTTAATTTTGAATTTCTATTTATAAATGATGGATCAAAAGATAAAACGTTAGAAGTTTTAAAAAAATATGCGAAAAAAGATAAAAGAGTAAGATATATCTCATTTTCTAGAAATTTTGGGAAAGAAGCTGCAATGTATGCAGGACTTGAAAACTCTCTTGGAGATTATGTAACACTTATGGATGCTGATTTACAAGATCCACCATCATTATTACCAGAAATGTTTAAAACACTAGAAAAAGGTGATTATGATTGTGTTGGGACAAGACGTGTTACAAGAAGTGGTGAACCACCAATTAGAAGTTTCTTTGCACGTATGTTTTATAAAATAATTAACAAAATGTCTAAGGTTGAAATGGTTGATGGAGCAAGAGACTACAGACTAATGACAAGACAAATGGTAGATGCAATAGTATCACTTGATGAATATAATCGTTATTCCAAAGGGTTATTTAGTTTTGTAGGATTTAAAACTAAATGGTTAGAATATGAAAATATAGAAAGAGTAGCAGGAGAAACAAAATGGTCATTCTGGAAATTATTTAAATATGCTATTGAAGGAATAGTTGCATTTACCACAGCACCTCTTATAATATCAGCAATACTAGGACTCTTATTTTGTTTAGTATCATTTATATTAGTAATAATAATAATTGCTAAGACACTTATATTTGGGGATCCAGTTAGTGGATGGCCAAGCCTTGCTTGTTTAATTACTTTTATTGGAGGAACTGAGCTTTTATCTTTAGGAATAATAGGAATGTATTTATCAAAAACTTATTTAGAAGTTAAAAAAAGACCTATTTATATTGTAAAAGAAACAGAAAAAGATCTAGAAAAATAGATTTTTTTCTGTTTTATAGAATATATTTGCTTTAAAAAAAATTAGAACAAAAAAGTATTATTTTAGACAGCATATTAAATAGGCTTGTTTTGTTTTTTTGTAAATTTGTTTATATTAGGTACTCATAATAGAATTATAACGTTGACTAACACTTTTTTTAATTGTATACTTATATAGTAAGGATGGTAGGCGCTAATGAACAAAATGGAGGAGAAAAAAGGTTTTACTTTAATTGAACTTTTGGCAGTTATTGTAGTACTTGCCATCATAATGCTTATAGCTGCTACTAATGTGGGTGGATTAATGACTAAAGCCCGTATAAATGCCTTAATGGTTGAAGGAGAAGAAGCTGTAAATGCCGCTAAGCTTGCCTACCAAATGAGTATTTTAGATGGTAATATAACTTCTGGATCCGCATGTTTTTCAGTAAATTATTTATATACACAAAATTATTTTTCTAAAGGTAGTGGCTCTGGTGGTGATAATTATACAGGAAGTGTTTTAGTAGAAGAAGAGAATGGAGCTTACAATTATAAGTTTTGGATAAGTAATGGGACATATAAATTTGAAAATTCTACTTTTGGTAGTAGTAAATCAGCTGAAGCTACAAAAGGGGCTACAGCTAGTGATTCTTGTGGAGGTACTGGTAAAAAAATTGGTTAAAAATTAAAATATTAATATTTCATTTTCTCTTCTTTTAAGATATAATTAGATTAGCAGGGAGGAGATTTTATGTATGTGCCACTTAAAGTAACTACTGATTATAGTTTACTTCAAAGTTTGATAAAAATCGACTCTCTTATTCTTTATTTAAAAGATAATAATATAAAAAGTTGCGCAATTTGTGATGATTATTTATATGGTTCTATGGAATTTTATAATAAGTGTTTAAAAAATAACATTAAACCTATTATTGGATTAGATATTTTTTTAAATAATAATCATATTTATTTGTATGCTAAAAATTATAATGGTTATCAAAATTTACTAAAACTTAATAGCATTAAAACAGAAAGAGACTTAGGTATTGCAGATTTAAAATTATATAGAAAAGATATTATTTGTATAACTAGTACTGATTCATATGATATTTATAAGGAAATATATGAAACTTTTATTGGTTTTAGTAATGATTATGAATATAAAAATGCTTTGATAAAAACTGATAAAGTAGTTTATGTAAAAAATATTAAAGCTTTAAGAAGTGAAGATATAAATTTTTTAAAGTATATTGATATGATACGTGATGATAAAAATGTCTTAGATTATAAAATAATATCTTATGAAAATAATTATTTAGAAAAAGATATAAATCCTTTGTATGCTAAAACAACTTTGATTTTTGCAGAAAAAATTAATTTAGAAATACTTAAAAATAAAAATTATATTCCTAAGTATATCCAGGGTGATTCAAATAAATATTTAGTTGATTTGAGTTATAAGGGACTTAATAAAAGGTTTAATAATATAGTGCCACAAGAATACAAGAAAAGACTTGATTATGAACTTTCAGTAATAAATAATATGGGGTTTGCCGATTATATTTTAATTGTTTATGATTATGTTTTATATAGTAAAAAACATAATATATTAGTTGGGCCTGGAAGAGGTAGTGCAGCAGGTTCTTTAATTTGTTATTGTTTGGGAATTACAGATATAGATCCTTTAAAATATAATTTATTGTTTGAAAGATTTTTAAATAAAGATAGAGTTACTATGCCAGATATAGATATTGATTTTGAAAATACTAAAAGAGGAGAAGTAATTAATTACTTAAAAAATAAATATGGTAGGAGTAAAGTTGCTTCTATAATGACTTTTGCTACTTTAAAAAGTAAATTAGCTATAAGAGATGTTGCTAAAATATTTAATTATACTAATAAGGATTTAGATTATTTTTTAAAGAATGTTGATGCTAATAAAACTTTACGAGAAAATTATCAAAATTCTAAAATAAATAAATATTTAAGGCAAAATAAAAAACTTTTCGATATTTATAAAATAGCCACAAAACTAGAAGGGATTAAGAAAAATATTTCTACTCATGCGGCGGGAGTTGTTATATCAAGTATCAATTTAGATGAAATAATTCCTATTATAAGTAATAGTGATATAATATCTACAGGGGTTACGATGGAATATTTGGAAGATTTAGGACTTTTAAAAATGGATTTACTGGCTATAAAAAATTTAACTATGATAGCAAATATATTAGATTTAATAAAAAAAGATACGAATAAAAGTATAAATTTAAATAAAATACCATTAAATGATAAAGAAGTGTTAAATTTATTTAGTAGCGGTAATACAACAGGGATATTTCAATTTGAAAGTACAGGAATGATTTCCTTTTTAGAAAAATTAAAACCAACTTCGTTTAATGATTTAGTATTAGCACTTGCTTTATACAGGCCTGGACCAATGGATAACATTAATTTATTTATTAAAAGAAGAAATGGACTTTTAAAGGTAGATTACATAATACCTGATTTAAAGCAAATATTAGACGAAACAAATGGGATAATTGTTTATCAAGAACAAGTTATGCAAGTCTTAAGAATTATAGGTGGTTTTACTTTTACCGAAGCAGATATTATAAGAAGAGCAATGAGTAAGAAAAAAGAAGAAGTTATAAAAGATTATAGAAAAAAATTTATAGATAACGCTGTAAAAAAAGGCTATAAAAAAAATGATGCAGAAAAAGTTTATGATTTAATTTTAAAATTTGCAAGTTTTGGATTTAATAAGTCTCATTCTGTTGCTTATGCTATTGTTGGTTATCAAATGGCTTATTTAAAAGTTAAATTTTTTAAGTATTTTATAATTAATTTATTAAATATGAATATTTCCAGTGTGACTAAGACAAATGAATATATTTTAGAGGCTAAATCACATAATATGCTTATATTAAAACCAAATATTAACAAAAGTCAAAAAGAATATTATATAGAAAATAATACTATAATACTTCCTATGTCAATTATAAAAGGAATTAGTAATATAGTTATTGAAAATATTGTTTTAGAAAGAGAAGAAAATGGTTTATTTATAGATTTTATAGATTTTGTAAAAAGAATGTATAAAAAAGTGAATAAAAAAATATTGGAATCTTTAATTAAAGCAGGAGTATTTGATGATTTTAATAATAAAACTACTTTATTTTCTAATTTAGATGCAGTTTTAAATTATGCTGAGGTAGCAAGTGATATAGAAGAACCATTAATTTTAAAACCAATTATTAAAGAAAGTATAGATAATAGTAATAATATAGAAGATGAAGTAAATAGTTATGGTTTTTTTATTTCAAATCATCCTGTTTCTGTATATAAAGGAAATAATATAATTAAAATTCGAAATATTAATAATTATTTTGATAAATATGTTAAAACTGTAGTTTTAATTGAAAGTATAAAATCATTAAAAAATAAAAATAATGAAGCTATGGCATTTTTAACAGGTAGTGATGAAACTGGATCATTGACTTTTGTTGTTTTTCATAAACAAATTGGTTTAATTGATAATTTAGGTATTAATGAAATAGTGGAAATTCAGGGAAGAGTAGCTAAAAGATTTGACAAATATCAAATAAATGTAAATAATTTAATTAGGAGTATTTAAGTATGAGTGATGAATTAAAAAGATTTTTTAATAGTATAAATTATAATTATAACGAAGAAATATTTAAAGATGCTACAGTTTTAAAGGTAGTTTATTTAAAAAATATAGATACATATGAAGTATATATAGAAAAAGATAAAGTAATTAGTATTAATGATGCTATTAAACTATTTGAGTGTGCTAAAAAAGGTATAAATAAGCAAAAAAAATGTATTATTAAATTTAATTATAAAGAGATAAATGAAGAAGATATTAAAGGATATTTAAATGTTTTATTAAATGAATTAGTAAGTAAAAGACCCTCACTTGCTAATCTACTTTCAGAAGATATGAAAATAGATAGTAACATTATTTATTTAAAAGTAAATACTAAATTAGAAGAGTTAGAATTATTAAAAGAAGCCCATGATTTAAATGATAAATTAAATTCATATGGTTTTTCTTATTTAGTTAGACCTTTGCTTAGTAGTAATATGAGTATAAAAAAAGAAGCAACAGAAAAAATACAAATTAATACTTTTTCTAAAACTAATAATTATTCGAAAGAGAAAAAAGAAGAAGTTAGTAATGCTCCCATTGAAGGAAATGTAGTTAGTATTAATAATATTATAGGAGATACTAAAAATGTTATTATTGAGGCTTATGTATTTGGTATGGATTCTTTTCTTCATGAAAAAATTAATATTTTAACATTAAAGGTTAGTGATAAAACTAATAGTATTCTTGTTAAAATATTTAAAAGAGATAAAGATGAGTATCATAAATTATGTGGTGACTTTAAAGAAGGTAATTGGTATAGATTTAAGGGTAATGTTGAGTTTGATACTTATGCTAAAGATTTAGTTTTAAAGGTAAATAAATATGAAAAAATTGATTCTAAAGATGAAGAAGTAATAGATGATGCTCCTCTACCTAGAGTTGAATTACATTTACATACAATGATGAGTGCTATGGATAGTGTTATTAATGCAGAGGCTCTCGTTTCTTATGTTTCTAAGTTAGGAGCTAAAGCTGTTGCAGTAACTGATCACAATTGTTGTCAAGCATTCCCAGATCTTTTTCATGCTATTGAAAAATATAATAAAGGACGTGACGAACAAGATAAATTTAAGATTTTATATGGAGCAGAGATGAATGTTGTTAATGATGATGTTAATATTATCTTTAATAATAAGACTTATAATTTACTTGAAGATACTTTTGTTGTATTTGATACCGAAACTACTGGATTTTATGCGGGCTCAGATCAGATGATAGAAATTGGGGCAGTAAAGATTAAAAATGGAAAAATATTAGATAGATTTGATGAGCTTATTGATCCTCATCGTCCTATTCCTAAAAAGATTACCGAACTTACCTTTATTACTGATGAAATGGTTAGTGGCAAGGATACTGAGGAAAATGTTACAAAAAGATTTATAAAGTGGTGCGCGGATAGTCCTATGGTGGCTCACAATGCTAAATTTGATATATCTTTTATGAAAGCAGCATTTAATAAATATAATTTAGGTGAATTCAGTTTTACAGTTTTAGATACTATGAGTATAGCAAGACTTTTACATCCAGAATGGACTAATCATAAATTACAAACTTTGACAAAAAATCTAGATATACCTTGGGATGAAGAAAAACATCATAGAGCTGATTATGATGCAGAAGGTACAGCTCTTGCGTTTCATAAAATGTGTCTTGATTTATATGCTCAAAATATTAGTACTACAGATGAACTTCTTAATAACATTGATGTAGATTCTTTAGTTAAGTTTTCTTTCCCTTTTCATGCAACTATGATAGCCCAAAATAGAGAAGGTTTAAAAAATTTGTTTAAAATTATATCTATCGCTAATACTAAATATCTATATAAAAATGAACAACCTAAAATACCTAGAAAAGAACTTAATGACTTAAGAAGTGGTATTCTTATTGGTTCTGGTTGTATAACTGGGGAAGTTTTTGATAAAGCTAAAGGGCTTGAAGATGAAGAACTTGTTAATATGATGAATTTTTATGATTATATAGAAGTACAACCTATTGATTGTTTTGCACATTTAATAGGACCTGATAAAAGGTTTAAAAGTAAGTTTGATGCAGAAGAGTACTTGAAAAGAATTATAAGAATTGCTAAAGAAGCTGGAAAACCAGTAGTAGCAACAGGAGATGTTCATACTTTAAAACGTGAAGATAAAATATATAGAGAAATAATTGTTAATCAAAAGTTTAATGGAAAACTTCATCCCTTAAATAGAAAAGGAATTGAAGTGCCTGATATGTATTATAGAACTACTAAAGAAATGTTAGATGCTTTTTCTTTTTTGGATACTGAAAGTGCTTATGAAATAGTAGTAACTAATACTAATAAAATAGCAAATATGATAGAAGAAATTGAGGTTATTATTGATACTGGGGGTATACCCTTTGCACCTAAAATTGATAATTCTGAGATGATTGTTACAGAGATGGTTTATAAAAAAGCTAAAAGTATTTATGGTGAACCACTTCCTTTTCATATAGAAGAGAGACTTGCAATGGAACTTTATGGCTCACCTTTCATAGAAGCTATTAAAAAGAATATAGGAAGTGCAAGTGATGATGTACTATATAGACATATGCATGAAGTAGTTACTAAGGGGCCTTTTGCAGTTGCAGAGGAAATTGCTAAAAATATAAAAAATGAAGATAAAAAGATAAATGAAGAAGAAGCTTTAAAAAATGCAAAAGATAAGATGACTGCAATAATTGGTGCTAATTTTGATGTTATATATTTAATTGCTCAAAAACTGGTAAAGCATTCCAATGACGAGGGATTTTTAGTAGGATCTCGTGGTAGTGTAGGTTCTTCTCTAGTAGCATTTATGATGGGAATAACAGAAGTTAATAGTTTGACTCCTCATTATGTTTGCCCTAAGTGTAACTTGAGTATTTTTAATGAAGATGATGGTACATCTTTAGGTAAAACTTATAAATGTGGTTTTGATTTGCCAGACAAATTATGTCCTAATTGTAAAATTAAAATGAATAAAGATGGACAAGATATTCCTTTTGAAACATTTTTGGGATTTAATGCTGATAAAGTTCCTGATATTGATCTTAATTTTTCTGATTTAAATCAAGCGAGTTCTCATGAGTATACTAAAGTATTATTTGGTGTTGATAATGTATATAGAGCTGGAACAATTGGTACAGTTGCGGAGAAAACTGCTTTTGGTTATGTAAAAGGCTATTGTGAAAATAAGGGAATTATAATGCGAAATATAGAAATAGAAAGACTTGCTAAAGGTTGTACTGGATGTAAGAGAACAACGGGACAACATCCAGGAGGTATAGTAGTTATTCCAGGTTATATGGAAGTATTTGATTTTACACCATTTCAATATCCAGCTGAAGATCCAAATAGTCCATGGCGTACAACTCATTTTGATTATCATGCTATTGATCAAGATGTATTAAAACTTGATATTTTAGGTCATACAGATCCTACACAACTTAGAATGATACAAGATATTACAGGTGATGATATAACAGCAATTCCTCTTGATGATAAAGAAACTATGTCTTTATTTACTAGTACAAAAGCTCTGGGTGTTACTAAAGAAGAAATAATGTGTGAAACAGGTACTTTAGGAGTACCAGAATTTGGAACAGGTTTTACTATTCAACTGGTTTCTGATACTAAACCTAAAACTTTTGCTGAACTTGTTAAAATATCAGGTCTTGCTCATGGTACTGATGTATGGCTTGGTAATGCGCAAGAACTTATTAAACAAAATGTAGTTCCTTTTGCTAAAGTTATTGGTTGTCGTGATGATATTATGGTTGAACTTATGTATCGTGGACTTCCGCCATTTAAGGCTTTTAAGATAATGGAATTTGTTAGAAAAGGAAGGGCTTCGAAACCTAAAGATAAAGAAGAATGGGAAGGTTATGTAAAACTTATGCATGAGTATAATGTGGAGGAATGGTTTATTAATTCTTGTGCTAAGATAAAATACATGTTTCCAAAAGCTCATGCTGCTGCTTATGTTACTAGTGCATTTAGAATAGCATGGTATAAAGTACATAAACCTTTAGTTTATTATGCTACTTATTTTTCTACAAGATTTCAGGATTTTGACATTGAGTCTATGACAAAAGGTTATGATTCTATTAAAAGTAAACTTTTAGAACTTCAAAGTAAAGGTTATGATGTAACAAATAAAGAGACTTCACTTATAGAAACCTTAAAGCTAGCTTTAGAAGCAAGTGCTAGAGGAATTAAATTTAAAACTATAGATTTAGAAAAAAGTGATGGTTATAATTTCGTTATTGATGGAGAAGATTCGCTAATTATGCCATTTAGAAGCATAGATGGTCTTGGAGATGCTGTAGCTACTAAAATTATGGAAGAAAGAAAAATAAAACCTTTTTATAGTATAGAGGATTTTCAAATAAGAGGCCGTGTTAATCAAGCTACTATTGCAAAACTTAAGGTTTTAGATATCTTTGGGTCTTTACCTGAAACAAGTCAGTTAAGTTTATTTTAACAAAATTTTAAAAAAAGAAGGAAAAAGATAATTTATGGTGTATAAGAATAGTAAGAGATAAAAATATATTTT
>CAOJUX010000025.1 GCA_948444795.1 uncultured Erysipelotrichaceae bacterium
CCTATTAATATCAGTACACAGTTATTATATTTGCTTTTTAATATATCGTGACTCTTATTAAAATAATTTATTATTTTAATAAGGAATATTTTAATTATTTTGATTGACAAAATATTTGTATTTAAATATAATTTTTTTGGAGGTAAATTATTATGATAAAAAATCAATCATTAAAAGAAAAAATATATATAAATTTAAATAAAGAATTTTCAAATATAAATATATATACTTATAAAACAATCCCTTCTACCAATGAAATAGCAAAACAACTGGTTTTAAATGAAGCTAAACATGGTACAGTTATAATTGCCGAAGAACAAACATCAGGCAAAGGTAGAATGGGAAAAAGTTTTTACTCCCCTCCTAATACTGGTATTTATATGAGCATTATATTACGTGAAAATTTATCAGCATTAAATCCTGTTTTAATTACAACCTCATCTTGTGTAGCAATATGTGATGCAATATATAAAGTTACAGGTATAGAATGTCAAATAAAATGGATAAATGATATTTATATAAATAAGAAAAAAGTAGGCGGAATTTTAGCTGAAACATCCATAGATTTTAAAAATAAAAATATGAACTACTTAATTATAGGAATAGGAATTAATTTTAATAAACCTAAATTTAATTTTCCAACTGAACTTAAAGAAATTGCAGGAGCTATTTATCAAGATAATAATACAGAAGTAAGTAAAAATAAGCTTTGTTCAGAAATAATAAATAATATTTTAAATATTATTCCTAAAATCAACAATTATGATTTTATTTCAGAATATAAAAAACGAAGTTTAATTTTAAATAAAGAAATATTATATATAATTAATAACATTAAATATAAAGGTAAAGCGATTGATATAAATAAAGATGGTTATTTAATAGTAAAACATAATGATGGTTCTATAAAGACTTTAAATTCAAGTGAAATAACTATCAGGATGCTTAATTAAATAAAAATCCATAAAAAATATTAATAATTATAATATAAAAAAATGGCATCATAGGATAATTCCTATGGTGCCATTTTTTAATTTCTATATTTTTTAAAACAAGTTATAATCTTTTTAAAACTTAAGTGAATACCTATAATTACAATAAAAATTTCTAATCTTCCAAGTATCATACCTATTATTTCAACAATTAAAGTAAAATCATTAGTAGTTGGTCCTGTTATACCTATAGATAATCCTACTGTTCCTAATGACGATGCAAACTCAAACATAGCATCACTTAATGAACAATCTGCCGTTAAAGTAATAAGTAAAGATCCTATTATAAAAATAAATAAATAACAAAAAATAAATCCTACTACCTCAGATTCCATTCCTTTATCAATATAAGTTTTACCTTGTGCCCTATTAAAATATGGGTTACTAATTGCCCTTGAAGGAGATATTCTCTTCTTTATATTTTCTTTTACTATACGACACATTAAATATGCTCTAGTAAGCTTCATTCCACCAGCAGTAGAACCTATTCCACCACCAATAATCATTAATAATATCATTACTCCTATACTAAAGGTTGGCCATTCTGAATAGCTCATAGTAGAAAATCCACTTGTAGATAAAGCTGATATTACATTAAATAGAGAAACTCTAAAAGATTCACCAGAACTTATATATAGTTTATAAGATAATGATGCTGCAATCATAGGTACTGTAATTATAAGAAGTAAAAATAAAAATCTCATTTCACTTACTTTAGAAAATTGTTTAAACTTTCTATTTGAAAGTAATAATAATACTGCAAAATTAGTTGTACCAATAATCATTAGAAAAATTGTAACTGCTTCAATACCAATACTATTATAAGCTCCAATACTATCAAATTTAGTAGAGAATCCTCCTGTTGATAATGCACACATTGCATGATTAACTGAATCAAAAAGTGACATTCCAAAACATTTATAAGCAATAGTTCCAATTAAGAAATATCCAAAATACATTATAAATATTGTTCTTGCAGTTTTACCTAAATTAGGAGTTAATTGGTCAGGGTGCCCCTCTGCACTATATAAACTCATAGATTGCTTACCTTGAACCAACATAACCATTAACATTACAAATCCAAGTCCTCCACAATACTGCATAAAACTTCTATAAAACAAGTATATTTTAGGTACTTCTCTTACATCCATAACAGATAATCCTGTTGTTGTCCATCCACTAACTGATTCAAATAAAGCTTGTACAAAAGTTAATTGATTTCCAAATACAAAAGGTAATGCTCCTATAAAAAAACTATATAACCAAACAAATAAAACTATAATGCTTCCACTTCTAATAGTAAAAGGTTCTTCATTATTATTTTTTATAGTTAACATAGAAACTATTATAGATAATATTATAGAAATTAATGCAGTGCCAACAAAAGCAGGAAGATATTTTATATCTTCTGGATAAATAGGTAATAAAAATATCGGTACAATAACAAGCATACTTACAATTAACATTAACTTACCTAAGCTACTAGAATTTATAAATACATTTTTCATAACTATTTACCTACCTGTTAACTCTTTAATTGCTAATGATTGATTTTTCTTAGATGATATTATTATAATAATATCTCCTGCAAGTAATTTAGTATCTCCTTTTGGAATCATACTATTCTCACCTCTTAATATACATCCAATAATTACTTCTTTAGGTAAGTCTATTTCCCATATTTTCTTATTAACACTTGGAGATGATGCTAAAATCGAAACTTCTGAAATACTAATATTTTCTTGTGTTAATGGTAATACTGTATCAATTTCATTAATAAATGCTTGTTGCTCAATAATTCCAGTAATTGTATTTATAGCACACACTACTGAATCTATACCCATTTTATAGAAAAATTCAGTTTTTTTAGGGTCATTTACTAAAGCAACAGTTTTTTTTATTCCAAACTTTTTCTTACATAATTGACAAATAACTAAATTTTGCTCATCATATTGTGTTAAAGCTATAGCTATTTGATTATCATATGCTTCTGCATCTTGCAATACATATGGCTTTGTCCCATCCCCATGAATAACTTTTAAATTATTATTTTCAGCTAGCTTCATACAATTCATATAATTTTCATTAATAATTGTTACTGAATATCCTTTACTTATAAGAGAATTTGCTAAAGCATTTGTTTTATTAAATCCGCCAACTAATAATATCTTATTTTTCATAATAATACTCCTCCTATACCATTAAAATTTTATCAACTTCACTAGAAGATAATAATGCTGGGAAAATAGTATTTATATTACTGTCCCTACATACACATTCTTTTTCGTGATCATATAATCTAATAATAACTTCTTCAACTTCGAAAATATTTTTTGCAATTTGTGAAACTAAAATATTAATATTATCATTATCAGTAACTACAATTACTACATCTGCTTTTCTTATATTTGCTTCTTCTAAAATATCCATATCCATACCATCTCCCTCCATTAACAATCCCAAAAAAGATGGTGATAATTTTCTAAAAGAATCCTTTTGTATATCAATAATAGTTACACTCATATTTTTATCTGAAAAAGTATTTGCAATACTTGCACCTAGCCTACCGCATCCTATAATTAACACATTTTTATTTAATTTAATATTTTTAATTTTCATTTTTTCTTCTCCTTAAAACATATCAAATATTATTTTTATCATATTATAATTTATATAAATTTTTATCTTTTGAAAATTTAAAATCACTTTCATCAAATGCAACTTTCCCACTTGGATAAAAACTGCCATATATATTAAGATTATGTATTGCAGGCAAATATGTTGGGTCTAAATCTGATGCTACTCTAAAATGTTTCATAGCTAACAAATGATTCCTACGTTTTTCTAATAATATTCCTAAAAGATTATGAGGTTCAGGAGAATGTGGTGATCTCACCATTTCTTCTATAATTAAGTCATAACAAACTTCATATTCTCCGCTATTAATTAATTGTCTTACTTGATTACTTAAACTTCTTTTATAAATTATTTCTTGTTTCATTATAGACACCTCCCTTAGCTACAAATATATTTTAAGTCATTACTTGTTAAAACAGTGTGATTATTTATTTTTTAATGTGAAAATTCTGTGAGATTTTTATATGCCTTTTTAACAAAAAAAGATTGATTTATTAAAAATCAATCTTTACTCATCCACTAATCTATATCCAACACCTATTTCTGTAATTATATATCTAGGTTTTGCAGGAACATCCTCAATTTTTCTTCTAAGTCCAGCCATTAATGCCCTAAGAGCTTGTGTATCTGAACCATAATTTAATCCCCAAATTTCTTTTAAAATTATTGAGGTTGTAATAACTTTTCCCGCATTTTTTGCAAGTAAAGTTATCAAACTATATTCATTTGGAGTTAAATGTATCTTTTCATCTTTAATAGAAACAACTCTCTTTTCAAAATCTATAACTAAATCTCCTACAGAAAATGAAGTTTGTATAGTATTCATATTATGTTTATTTAAATGTCTAATTGCAACTCTAATACGAGCTAATAATTCTGATGCTGAAAAAGGTTTAGTTATATAATCATCTGCTCCTGTATCTAATGCAAGAACTTTATCTTTATCTTGATCCCTAGCTGACACTACTATAATTGGTACTTCCGACCATTCCCTAATTTTTTCTATAATTTTAATACCATCAAAATCAGGTAGTCCTAAATCTAATATAATTAAATCTATTTTTTTCACTGACAATTATGCTTAATGCACTTTCACCATTACATGCATTAAATAATTTATAACCTTCTTTTTCAATTATATACTTAATAAAATTTCTTATTTGACAATCATCTTCTACAACTAATATTCTTTCATTATAATTATTCATCTTATTCCTCCATTGGAAGTGTAAATTTAAAAATTGCTCCATTTGTATCTTCTCTATTTTCAGCTATAATATCTCCCCCGTGGGCACTAATAATTGCTTGACATATATTTAGTCCTAAGCCAATTCCATGTTGTCCATCAGTAATACCATTATTAGAAGTATAAAACATTTTAAATATATTTGGTAAATCTTTTTTTGAAATTCCACTTCCATTATCTATAACAGCTATTTCTATCTTTTTATAATCATTTAATAATCTTGCACTAATAGTAATTTTATTACTTGTATGTGAATGCTTCATTGCATTATCTAATAGATTTATAAGAACTTGTATAATTAATTTAGCATCTACAGGGATTAATATTATTTCATCAGGCACATTAACTAAAATTTCAAACTTTGATGCTCTTCGTGAAAAGTGATTAATAGCACTTCCGATAATTTCATCCAAAACTTCAAATTCTTTATTTAAAACTAATCTTCCTTCTTGTAACTTTGTTAGACTTAAAATATTTTCTACCAAAGAATGTAACCAATCTGCATCTTTATATATTCCTAAAACCAACTGAAAAACCTCTTGATTTGCTTCAGTCATATCCATTAAAATTTCAGTAGTACCCATTATTCCTGATAGTGGTGTTCTTAAATCATGTGAAATTGCTCTTAGCAAATTACTTCTATATCTTTCTTGAATCATTTCTTCATTAGATTTAATACGAGCCCTAGATTCTTTTAACCTCTCTACAGATAAAGCTATGCTATCTAACATTGTAAGAAGTAGCTTTGCTTGTGATTTAGATAAATTAAAAGATATTTCTTTAGGAACCCTTAAAATTCCTAAAATTGATTCTCTACCATATATAGGCCAGTCACAAAACTCTTCTCCTAAATAATAATTTTCCTTTAAGTTTTCCACATTATTTTTAATTTCAATAATATTATTAACCTTCCTATAAATTTGTTTATCATTATTAATTTTTTGTATAAATACTTTATTTGAACTTCCCTCTTCATCAAACCATAAACATCCTATTTTATAAGAAATAACTTCACAAATTGCTTCAAGAGAAATATTTGTAATATCATTTATTTCATCAGCTTCTATTAATTTATTAGTTAGTTTATATAAAGTTTTAGTTTCTACTTCCCTTCTATCTGCCTCAATAGCATTTTCTTTTATTCTAGAAGTTAGTGCACTAGTAATTATCGAAGTTATTGTCATAATTATAAAAGTAA
The DNA here is from genome assembly GCA_948444795.1 of uncultured Erysipelotrichaceae bacterium. Taxonomy (GTDB): domain Bacteria; phylum Bacillota_I; class Bacilli_A; order RF39; family UBA660; genus MGBC108787. The sequence continues at coordinate 6,074 of CAOJUX010000025.1, forward strand.
TAATATAACTTGAATCATAAACATCAAATGTATAATGAGGTGCAGTAAAAAAATAATTATAAATAAATGTTGATATTATAGATGAAATTATTCCATAAATATATCCATATGTTAATCTAGAAATTAATAAAACAAATAATATATATACTATAACAATATTAGTTTCTGAAAAACCTAATACCTTAAAAAAATATCCTATTAAAGATGCAAATATTAAAAACAAAAATAATAAAAAAATTGATTTAATATTTTCATTTATATATTTTTTCTTTCTTGTCATTTATTCACCTTATTTCTATTAATAATATTTAAAAATAAATTAATTTAGATAAATTTTAATAACCAACTAATATCTCCTATTTAGATATTAATTCACAATAATATCTAAATCAATAGCAATATTTTATATAATAAATTTACTTAACCATTTTTCTATAATTAACTTATTATTTATTAATAAATAATAAAAACTTAAGTTTTTTTAAAACATAAAAACTCTGAAATATAAAATATTTCAGAGTAAAATAAAAAACATCATATTATTTAAATATATACTTTTACTTAATGTATATTTATCTTATAAAATTTGTTCTTTCAACTGGAACTAATTTTGGAAGTGGAACATTTTTAGCAGCTTCTTTACATTTAATTAAATAAGCCATATTTCTAGCTAATACCTTCATTGTTCTAACACCTTCTAAATCTTGTATAACCTCATCTGGAGTATTTCCATGTATTTGATTCCAATAAACTGATGACACTATAGGCATTTCATTTATTGTAAAATATTTATTTAATTGATCAAAAGCAGCACTAGCTCCACCCCTACGACATGACACTATACTGGCTCCAAACATATGCCTTAAAACACTTTTATCTGTTGAATAAAATAACCTATCTAAAAAAGAAGTAGCTGCACCGCTTGCTGATGCATAATGAACTGGTGAACCTACAATGAAACCATCTGAACTTTCCATTTCCTTACTTACTTCATTAACCAAATCATCATGAATACATTGTCCAAGTTTTCTACATGCATTACATCCAATGCACCCTATTACTGGCTTATTTCCAACTTCATAAAATTTAACTTCTATTCCTTCATTAATTAATTCATTTTCAATTATTTTTAGTGCTGTATATGTGCATCCTTTAGATTTTGGACTTCCATTAAGTAATATTACCTTCATTTTAAACTCCCTTATAACAAATTTATATAAAAATTATATATAAACTTAATTTAATTTATACATACTAATCTTTGTAAATTCCTTTACCATAATTATATTAAAATAAAAATAATATTTCAATACATACTAAAAAGGCAGATGAAATATCACTTATCTTGTTTAATATTAGATTCCAATTGAAATTTTTATGTTTTTAGGTAATGATTTTAATATAGATAATACAATTAAAATTGTAACTGTCTTGTCCAACAAATCAAATAATATTTGAGTAGAAAATATACTTGTTATTATATTTACTCCGGCTTCTTTTAAATACATTACTATAAAAGAAGTTCCAGAAGAAGTTATTCCACCAAAAACAAAAGCGGAAATTAATGATGATAAAAGTGATCCAATTATAGTTGTTATTATTATACCAAAAATTATAAATTTACCGTTGAATAGATTTTTTTTATAACAAATACCTGCTGTTAAACCTATAACTAATTGAACAGGGAAAAAATATAATGAATATGGATCAAATGTTAATCCATTAATTAATGATGTTACAATACCTGTTAATAAGCCTCCAACAGGACCAAATAAAAACGCAGATAAAAATGTTCCTATAGTATCAATAAATATTGGTAATTTTAATAATATAGCAATAAATGCACCAATAATATTTATTACTACTGCAAAAGCCATAATTGTAATTTTAAAAGTATTAGTTTTTTTCATAAAGTATCCCCCTATTCATTACAATTTTAAATTTAATTAAATCCATATTTAGGATTATTAAGCACTATTTCAATATCTCTTTTATTATCTGGAAATAATCTTTCAAGAAACATTTTCATAAACTTTTTAGAATTAACCTTAGTTAAAATAAATCCATTATGAGGTTTTCTATAGAATTCTCCTACATCAACAAGAGTTTGTCCTACTGCTATTCCATCTGTAACTATATCTAAATAAGAAGTAAATCCATCACAAAGACTTCTATCTATAAAATATCCTACAGCTAAAGGATCATTTATTACACATCCTAAAGTTCTTTCTTGCTTCCAATGAAAATCAATATAAAATCTAGTAATATCAACAATAAAATTAGCTAAATCTCCACCTATTTGATTAATAAGTTCTATAATATTAGGTGTTAAAACTATTTCTCTAGTTACATCTAATCCAACCATCGAAAAAGGTACTGTGCTTTTTTCAAATACTTCCCTAACACTATGAGGATCAACCCAATAATTAAATTCAGCAACCTGTGAACAATTTCCATGAGATTTAAAAGCTCCACCCATAGAAATAATTTCACTTATCATATTAAATCCAACATTATCTTTTTCTATTGCTTTAGCTAAATTAGTTAAGGGTCCTAAAGCAATTATACTTATAGATTCATTTCTAGCACTATTTAAAATAAAATCAACACCACCATAATTAATTTCTACATCAGCCTCCTTATAATCAGTTTCTCCAAGTCCATCTTCTCCATGGGTATCTTGAGCAGTAACAAGTTCTCTTTCTAATGGAATTTCTTCCCCAATATAAACTGGTATATCCTCTCTCCCCATAAGCCTTAACACCTTTAATGCATTTCTTGCTCCTTGATCAGACTTAACATTACCAGAAACAGTAGTAATTCCTATAACATCAAGTTCTGGAGAATTTAATGCTAAAATTAATGCTAATGAATCATCAATTCCAGGATCACAATCAATTATTACTTTCTTTTTCATTTATAATCTCCTTTACTAAACAAATATAAAATTTACATTAAACAAAAAATGGAACAAACATAAAGTTCATTCCACCACAAAATAAAAGGAGCTATTAATAAATAGCTCCCTCTTATATTCAAATCTAGTATTATTTTATTGAAATTTTTACAACAAAATTTTCCTAACATCTTTAATCTACGTTAGGGTTCCTAGTTTTTTATAGAGGGATGGTTACGAACCTCTCTCAGAATTATTCTGAGTATATAAATTTTACCTATTTAGTATATACCTTTCCTTTTAATTTATCAATAATAAATTTTATTTTTATAAATTAATTCTTATTAAATATAATTCTACTCTAATTTCATTTAATCATTATTTCAAGTTGGATTATAGATTTTTCCTCTTCATTAGAGCTTATTCTAGATAATATAGAAAATTCATTAAAATTGCTTAAAGTTTCTATATTATTCTTCTTAATATAATCAAGCATCATTTTATAATATTTTAAATTGTTTTTATAGCTATCGTCATAGTACATAGTAAGATATTTACCTTTAGATAAAACCACATCTTCAGTACTTTTCTTTATATTTTTATGATTATAAAGCATTATAGCAGTATATACTATTTTATTTTCATTTTTTAACATATCTAAAGATGCTTCAAATACTAATTCAGAATTTAACATCCAATTATCCTTTTCGGAATCAAGCAAAAACTTCCGTAAATTTAACTCTATATCTTCTTGATTATTTAATATACATACATTCTTCTTAACTATTCTTTCATCATTATACTTAACAAAAATCTTATTTTCTTCAATTTGCTTAGTTTCCTTTAATCTATAATCTAAAAAATTTATATAAGATTTAACATTTTCAAGCTCTGCAATTTTAGCATTTAATATTTTTCTTTGTTTATCCATTAATACTATCATAGAATCTACTGATATTTCATCTTTTAATAGTTCTTCTATTTCCTTTAATGATAATCCCATAAGTTTACATTGCTTAAGTAAATCGATTTTTATAAATTGATTTAGCGAGTAATATCTATAATTATTTTGCTTATTTATATAAGATGGTTTAAGAAGTCCCATTTTATCATAATATCTCAATGTTTGAATTGGAACATTAGTTAGCTTAGAAATTTCCCCAATTAAAAAATAAGTTTCCATAGCAACCTCCCATTATTGCTCTAATTTCTAATTGCTTTTTTAGTATATAACTTTATGTTAATACAATAACTTAATATAATAAAAGTTAGTAATTCAGAAATAAATAAACTGATCCAGACTCCATTAATATTAAATAATTTTGATAAAATAAATAATATTATAGGAAGTAATATAATACTTCTAAAGGCACAGAATACATTTGAAATATTAGGCATGTTTAATGATTGATAATAAACTGTACTTATTAAATTAAAACCTATTATTATAAATGCAATATTAGTTAAGTTTAATCCAATATATGCAATATTAATAATTACAATATCAGAAGTAAAAATTGATATCATATTTTTACCAAATAAAAAACATACAATTATAAATATTATATTTATAACAATTGTAGTTTTTATTGTTATAAAATAATACTTTAACATTATTTCAGGTTTTTTAGCTCCATAATTATAACTTAATAAAGGCTGTACTCCAAATGCTACACCTAATAATACCATATAAATATTAGTTGTTATATAATTAATTATTGCAAAGGATGATAAATATATTTCTCCCCCATAATTAACTAATGCTAAATTCGTAAAGAATATTATTATAGAAAAACTAACCTCTGCAAAAAAGGAAGGAAAACCTATATTAATAAATTCCTTTATTACCACCTTTTCTAATTTAATATTTCCAAACTTTAAAACGCCCTTATTACTTATAAAATGTGGTATTAATATAAGTATAGTAACCACTTGACCAAGCCCTGTTGCAATAGCTGCTCCTCTTACACCAAGTCCTAATGGAAATATAAATATATAATCTAAAATAATATTAGTTACTGCACCTAATAAAGTTGATACCATTGCAAGTTTTGGTCTACCATCATTTCTAACAAAACTATTTAAAGCAATTCCTATTAAATTTGGAATACAAAATAAACTATAATATCTTAGATAAGTCGAAGCAATAGGAATTAATGTATCTGTAGCTCCTAATATTTTTACAATTTCTTTTGAAAATATTATAGCAATTCCACTTATACCTATACTTAAAATTAATAAAAACTTAAATACTTGTCTAAATATTTTTATCGCATTAACACTATTATTACTTCCTATATTTTTAGATACAAGATCCCCACCCCCAACTGCAAACATAGTTGCAATACCAAATAACATTATAGTAAAAGGCATAACTATATTAACAGCTGCTAAGGCTGAATCTCCAACACCACGCCCAACAAAAATTCCATCAATTATTGTATATAAAGATGAAACAAACATGGCTAAAGCAGAAGGAAGTGCATACTTTAAAAATTTTCTTATCATTAATATATCCTCCATATTTATTTTTCTTTAATAATAATAAAGTATATAGTAACTATAGAGTCAATGGATATTTTATATAAATTAATTTATTAAACAAAAAATATCTCATTTTATAAAATGAGATATTTTTTGTTATTTTTCAAATAATCTTAGTACTCTTTCAACATAATCTTGACTATAACCTTTGTTTTTAAAATCTTCCAAGTAAAATGTGTCGATAACTTTTTCCTTACCTAAGCTTTGTAATTTATTATCTATTTCGTATATTACATCTTCATAATTTTCATTAACTGCTTCAATAGATCCACCAATTAAACTTATTTTATTACCATCATTCATTACTAAATCATAATATACATTACTTTCTTTTCCTTTAGTAAATCCTAATTCTAACTTTTCAACATCATCATAATTATATACTTTATCAGACAATACTGTTTTATGAATTATTTCATTAGTTGTAATAGCAGTATAATTAGTATAACTAAATATAATAATTCCAACTATAAAAATAATATATAATACTTTTATTAAATTACTTTTTGCAAAATCATTTATTCTCTTATCAATTCTTATAGTCCATTTAACTAAAGAATTATAAGAATTAATATCGTCATATATTAACTTATCTTTACTCTTAGATGAGATTTTCTTAGTTAAAAAATTTCTATTAATTTTAAATATTATTATACCTATTAAAGATGCAATAAGTACCATAATAGCTGCCATACATTCAGATGATATAGTATAAAGAATAAATGATTTTTTTTGAGAAATTAAATTATGACTTTCAATAAATAATAAATTTCCTCCTAGAACTAAAGCTATAGTAGTTAAAATAATTACTAAGTATTTTAGAATCCATCCTAAAAATTCTTTAATTGATTTATTCAAAATACTCACCTACTTTATATTAAAAATACTTAAGTTTATTAATATTATTTTACTATTTTTAAAAATTATTATCTATATTATTAAATTATTTTTTATTATTACATTTATCTATTATATCATCTATTATTATAACTAAAGCTATTATAAATGGATGATTCTCATAATTTATATCAACATAATAATTATCCGTAAATGATAAAAACTCCTTATCAATAACTGCAATATTTCTTCCATTATGATTAATTATATAACTATGATGCCAAAAGTCTCCTTGAATTTCAAAATTGCCATAATTACTTTCAACAAATATATTATCTTTAAAAAATGTAAATTGTTTCTTTACTCTTCCAACTAAACTATTATTAATATCATATATTTCATAACTAGGCATAAATTTAAACATCTTTTCTCTAACTTTATATATTTCATTATTATTTTCTATTACACTAAATTGTAATCCAAAACTAAAAAACTCCTTATCTATAAAATAACAATCTTTTCCTGTATCATTTTTAACCCAAAAATCTTCCTTAATTTTAAACAACTTTGATTTAATATAATATTTCATTTAAGTTCCTCCTAATACCCAATACCTCACTACTAATTCTTATTTAAACTATCATTAATAATATTATAACATATAAATACTTTAAAAATTTTAATCAAAAAACTAAATATAAATTAAAAGGAAAGCTATAAATAGCTTTCCTTTTAATTTATATACTTTATTTATTATATAATTCTAACTTTTTTAACCTTTTATCTACGATTTCTTTAAAAACTTTATATACTACAGAAAATATAGGTATTCCAAGTAATATACCTATAAATCCAAAGGCATTCCCCCCAATAATCATTGCTAACATTACCCATATTGGTGGTAGTCCTATTGATCCTCCTACAACTTTAGGATAAATTAAATTACCTTCTACTTGCTGAAGAACAATTATAAATATTACAAACCAAATAGCCTTCATTGGATCTATTATTAAAATTATAAAAGCAGAAGGAATAGTTCCTATAAATGCACCAAAAATAGGTATTAAAGCTGTTACTGCTATTAAAACACTTATAAGAAGTGCATAAGGCATTCTAAGTATAATCATCCCTATAAAACATAAAACACCTATAATAATAGCTTCTATAAATTGACCTCCAATATAACTAGAAAAAACTTCATTCGATATTTTTCCTAAACGTATTACTCTATCAGCAAAACTTTTTCTAATAAATGAATACAAAACTTTTTTCATTCCAAGCTGTAAATCTTCTTTATTTAACAACATATATATTGAAAAAATTATAGAAAGAATAAAATTAAATAACCCACTAGTAAAACCTACTGTAATATTTACTACACTGGTTAAAGATGATGCTAAAACTTGACCAGTAAACTGAATAACTTCTTTCCATGCAGATAAAAAATTATTCCAAACAGTATTTAATATTTCAGTATGAGTAACATACTTGCTTATAAATATTTCAAATGATTTCATATATGACGGAACCGCATTAGTTAATTTAGATATACTATCAATAAGTTGTGGAATTATAAAACTTATTAATGATAATATTACTAAAAATACAGTAATGAAAGTAAAAAAAACTGATAATGGTCTCTTAAATTTTAAATACTTTTTATATTTTTTATCACTTAAAAAGTTAAATATCTTTTCTTCGAAAATTTTCATAACTAAATTTAAAACAAATGCTATTGCTATTCCTACTATAAATGGTGAAATAATTCCTATTATACCCTTAACACCTGATATAAGATTACTAAAGTTAAATATCGCATAAACCAAAACTACTACATATGTAACTATACCCCAATACTCTTTAAATTTATCTCCTAAAATATTTTTCAAATTTTTATTCTCCTCCCATTAATAATTCTAATTAATGGATATTATACACTATTTTTTATGTTAATTAAATAATCTATTTAAAATTTAATTTTTAAGTTATACTTAAGATTTTATTTTGTTTAATAATTATCATTTACGAGTATATTATATAAGATGTTATTAATATCTTTTTAAATTAAAAGAACTACCTTACTAAAAAGTAGTTCTTTTAATTTATCATGCATTATTTACACATTCTATTTTTTTGTTTAGTATTATCTTATCTGCTATTATAGCTATTACAATTCCAATACATATATATGCAACTCTTTCTATCCCTGTTGTAAATGTACCATTTGTTAATGAAACTGATGCAACTACAGACATTGTTACGCATAGAATATTATCTCTATAATTAGTAGCATATGATCCTAAATAACCTGGAATTAGAGCCATTAATCCTCTGATAGAATTATCTTTAATAAATATAAATAGTATCATCATTATGATTACACCAACAACAGTACCTTGAAAACGTTGTTTTGATCTTATTCTACAATTTTCAGAATATAATTCTGTTAATGCAAATACTGTATATATTATCCAACGTCCTTGAGCTAGTTTAAAGAAGTCTACTAAAAATACTGATATAGTAATAATTAAAGCTACTCTAAATGCATAAGCTCCTCTTACATTATGAATATTAAACTTATTAAATAATAAAATATACTCATTATCTTTATTTATAGTATTACTTTGACACTTAGGTTCTTCAAGCCTTTTACTTTTCCTATAAGTTATAAGTTGAACCAACATTACTAAAAATGCTCCAGTGGCTAGTCCTAATAATCTTTTTACAAAATCATTACCACTTACAGGAGCATACAACATAAATAAATATTGTAATCCAAAAGGAAGAAGCTTTACTTTATTTAACTTAGAAGTTAAAGTATATCCCATTACTAATAATATACTAAAATTTAATATTAATCCTAAATAGATATTATGGCTTGCTAAATGTGCAAAAATTCCTGAAATTAAATTAATAAAGAGCAACTTTAATAAATTACCATAGAAATTCTTAGTCATATCTTCTAGCTTTAATATTGATACAGCCACTACTATCGTAACTCCAATTAACGTATTACCTCTTCCAAATATAAGTGCAAATACATTAACAAATAATAAAATTGCTAAATAATTTATAGTATTTGCTATAACTTTATTTTTCATCATATTTACCTCTCTTATCTTATAAATTATTTTAAACAACGAACAATATTATCATAAAAAGCCAATAAATTCAACATAGAAAAGCTCTAATACATGTAAATATTTATATAACTTTAATTTAAAAGATAGAGATAAACTAAAATAAATCTCTATAAATTAAAAATAATCTATAGAGATTTATTAAATTTATACTAATTTTTGATCAAATATATTATCTAAATTTACTTTCTTAACTCTATTATTAATTTCATCCTTATCAATTGTATAAAGTCCTAATTCCTGCATTCTCTTAAAGTAACTAGCTCCAGCAAAAGTATATCTATCTTTTCTTCCTTCTCTAGTTTCAGCTTTTTCATTTGCAAAAGCAATTAAATCACCTATAGCTATAGAAGAAGGTAAAATTAATAACGGCATTCCCATAATAAGCCTTACAGCATTATGTCCAGCTAAGCTACCAGTACATATAGCTTCAGTATGACCAACAAAAAGTCCTGCTTTTTCTCCTGCGCATAAAAGATTATCTACTCCGATAACTTTCATATCATTAGTTCTTGGAGCAACAGACAAATACCTTATAGAATTACCCTTGCTTCCTGCATAAGGATCAACATATTTAGCATATTCAAGACCAGGTATCTTTCTAAGCTTTTCAAGTGGATAATAAGTTGTCATAAGCTTAGCATGACCAGTATCAAGCAAAACTATATTTTCAGCAAATTCTTTAAGAGCATATTGTTGACATACTTTTGTGCTAAGTTTACCATAATTAACATCTTCAGCAGGAACTTTTAAAACAACTACCCCTGTCTTATCTAACTTGTCTTTAATATCTTTAGATAAACTTTCTTTTGCAAGTTTACAAGAACCAGAAAATGCTCCAAGTGCATCTCCATTTCTTTCTCCTTGAATGTCAGAAACTCCACATCTTGCACTTATACTTAATCTTGGACCAAAAGCAGGGCAACGCAAAATACACATAGAACATCCATTACCGTATCTCAAACAATTACCCATTGGTCCTGTTGATCCTGTTGTTTCAATGAATACATCACCTTTAACATAGGTATCATTACTTAATAAGATTCCCTTTATTTTTTTATTTTCAACATCAACATCTTTAACACGACTCTCCATATGAAGATGTATTCCCAATGATTTTAAATAATCTTTAACTACACCTTCAATAATATTCACATCATAAAGAGTTGCATGTTTATGACCAGGAAATTCTATATTAGCATGTCTTGCACAATCATCTGTTAATTTTATTAAATCTCCTCCACCTAAAGCTATAAGCTCTTCTGAAGCTGTATAACGACCATTATTTCTCATTATACCACCAACATTACCAAGTCCAAGTAAAAGATCTGTTTTTTCATAAATATGAACATCAGCTCCAGCTTTTTTTGCTGTTATAGCAGCAGCACAACCTGACCAACCTCCACCTACAACTACTACCTTCATATTAATCTCCTCCCTTCAAAAATTCCTCTTGGACTAGCTTGTACCTTACAAAATCTTTTTACCCTATGACCTGAAAATCTAGCTGTACAACTTCCACACACACCCTCACCACAACACATTTTAAAATTATTACAACATGATAAATCTATATCTTGTCTTTCTAATGAATCTAAAAAATCAATAACACTATAAGTCAAGATATCAGCTCCAGCTATATGAATTAAAGATATATTATTATATTTAACAATAGATTTTATAGCAACTTTTCCTTCAGGTGATAATTGTCCCTTTTCTATCAAATTCATTTCTTGAGGAACTATATTCAATTTATCTAACCACTCTGATACATAAATATCTTTAAAAGGTTGTTTATCTAACAAAAGTGTTACAGAATTACCATTTTCAATTAACTTCTCAATTACAGGCATCATAGGAGCCATACCTATTCCCCTAGCTATTACTAAAGTCTCATTATTTTTCTGTTTTCCTATGTTTTTTAAACCAAATACTCCATTCCAATAAGGTCCTCTTATTGTTATATTTCCTCCTGCTTTTATATTTAATAATTGTTTAGTTTTAATACCCCTTACTTCTATCATTATTGAAATTATATTAGTTTCAATGTCTGATTCTAAAATTGAAATAGGAACATCAAAATATACATTTTCTTCGCTTCTAACAAAAATAAAGCTACCAGGTCTTGCTAAATCTATCACAAGCTTATGTGGTGCTTCAAATTTAATTAGTAATATATCATCCGGATATAATATTTTTTCAGATACCTTGCAAGTATAAGTTTTCCTTTGTTCTTTTGCCTTGTTTCCATTATCATGAAATTCTTGGTATATACATACTCCCTTCCAGTTTAAACAATCACAAAAATGGTTTCCTTGCAATTGTGAACAAAGAATACATTCTCCACTTTCAGCTAAATGACATGGGCAAAACTCACTTCCTGCATCTATACAATCAATTGTCTCCTTAAACATTTAGACTCCTAAAGTAATACTATATACTATATAGATTATTTAAAAAATGTATTTTTGTTACTATAAATTATAATTCATAAAATACTATTATATCTATTAATAGTTTTACTTATACTTAAAAATTATGCTAATAGTGCTATATTTAAATAAAAAGTCGCAATAAATAAAGTAAATTTCTACATTATATATTGCGACTTTATAAATATTAAATTTTATTTTATAACTTAAAAACTAATTTTATTTAAAAATATCTTCACCCATTTGAATAAAACCTTGTAAGGCCATAAAAAATTTAATATCACATCTTTCCCCACTATTTAATATTTTAATAGCATCATCTTTAGATAATAATATAGTTTCTATATCTTCATCCTCTTCTAAGTTTTCATCTGATACCTTTCCAGAACATGTGCAATAAATTAAAGAAACTGATTCATCTGTCATTCCTGGTGATAAATATAACTTTTGACCAATTTTACTTTCTATAACTTCTTCTAAATCCAATCCTGTTTCCTCTTTTAATTCTCTTTTTACTGTAGATATAATATCATCATTATTATCTATTAAACCTGCTGGCAATTCATAAACATAATTATTTAAAGGGATTCTAAATTGTCTAATTGCAACTAATTTCTTTTCATCCTTATGATATGCTAATATAACAACTGCATCAACCTTATCTTCTTTTCCATCAAAAAATTGATCTTCTAATGCCTCCTTACTTTTTCTAGTAGCAATAGTCCATGTTTTATTATTTCCACCCTTATTTATATAATTTGCATTATAAAGACTTAAAAACTTAGTTTGTGCTAATGTTTCTAAACTTTGTACCTTATTTTTCATTTTAATACTTTCCTCCATATAATTTTATAATTATTTAAATAAAAACTTATATATTATATTTTATAACATAAATTTATACATTAAAAGAAAAAAGCACTAATTATTAGTACTTTCTCCATTAACAATTTCATCACATTCATTTTGAGATATATCTTTTTTACAAATTAATTTCTTTTTTAACAACTCTTCTCCATTACTATTCAATGCTACTTTACCTATTATATCTCCAGAGTTTTTATTTATTGTGTTAAAAACTTCTAGTTCTATAGCTCCTTCGCCTTTAAATCCATATTCAAAATCACATTCTTCAATAACACTTCCTAAACTAATAAACTCTGATGATTTTGTAATATCTTTTATATTATCACTTTTAAAGCAATAATTATCTGCAACATATTTATATATTTTTTCTGTAACATTCCATCTATCACTACAATTTAAAACAACTATAATTATATTTCTTCCTTCATGTTTTACTGAAGATACTAAACACTTTCCTGCTTGACCTGTATAACCAGTTTTAACTCCATTAGCTTGAGGAATTCTATATAAAATTTTATTTATATTATTATAATCTCTCGTAAAATTAGAAGTATCTCTAGTTATAGTTTTTGTTCCACAAATTTGGCAAAATAAATCATTTTCCATTGCCTTTGTAGTTAAAAGAGCTAAATCATATGCACAAGTATAATGCTTAGGACTATCTAATCCATGTGGACTTTCAAAATGTGAATTTATTAATCCTAAACTAATAGCATAATCATTCATTATCTTTGCAAATCCCTCTATACTTCCCCCTATATCTTCAGCAATTGCTATAGCTGCATCATTTCCTGATTTATACATTAATCCATATAACAATTCCCTTAATCTTATCTTTTCTCCCGCTACATATCCTACCTTTGATCCTCTAATAGATGCTGCATTTTTACTTATAGTAACTTCTCTGTCTAAATTTCCATGAGTTATTGCAACCAAAGCTGTAAGTATCTTTGTAGTACTAGCCATTGGTACAATTTCATCTGCATTTTGTTCAAACAAAACTTGCTTTGTCTTGCTATCTAATGCTATGGCATTTCTAGCTGAAACCTTAATATCACTCATTACATTGCTCATGTCTACATCATCTATTTTATAATCTTCAATTATTGCTATATCATTTTCATCTTCATCTTCAAAACATTGAGCATATACACAATTACTTAATAATTGAGAAATCATCAAAAATAAGCTCAAAGTTATTCCTATGATTTTAAATTTCATCATTAGTATCACTCCTATTTTCTCTTTACACATGTAGTATTTTCATTTATAAAAATTTTAAACCTAAATAATAAATTTTTATGATTTATATTTTATTTTTGTGGTAATACTATAAAAAGTTATGGGAGGTTAATTATGCTTTTTTTTATAATTATTGTTGTTTTAATATTAATTTTATTTATACCTATCCCCATAAAGTTAAAAATTTATTACTCTAAAGATAGGTATTACATAAAATTTTATAATATCAATATAATCTCTAATCATGATGGTGTTTTAAAAAAGTTTTTAAATAAAAAGAATTCCAAAAAGAAGAAAGAAAAGAAAACTAAAAACAAAAAAACTAAATATGATATTAAAATTGAATCTAAAAAAAGAAAAATTAATTTAAAATTTTTCATAAAAATTCTTTATCAAAATTTAAAAACAAATAAATTTAAACCCTCAATTAAATTTTCTGCTGATACTACTTATTCTTTAAAAGATTCAAGTAAAACGGCTATATATTTAGGATTACTTTATAATACTAATCCAATTTTATTTTATATTTTTTCTATATTATTTAAAGTTAAAATATTTAAAAATAATTTTAAGCCAATATTTAAAGATGAACTATTATTAGAATTTACAATAAGTAGTATAATTACCTTTAATTTAGCTCAAATTATTTATATATTTCATATTATTTATAAATCTATTATAAGAAGTAGGAGGTGATTCCCTAAATATAGGGATTATTATGACTGATAAACATGAATTAGAAAATTTAATGAGAAGCACTATGGAAAATTTACGTGATATGATAGATGTTAATACTGTAATTGGAGATGTTGTTGAAACTAGTGATGGTACTTCAATTGTTCCAATATCTAAAGTATCTTTTGGATTTGCATCTGGTGGAAGTGAATTTGGTAACCATACAACTTTAAGAAAAAATGAAGAAAAGTATCCTTTTGGTGGAGGCTCTGGTGCTGGAGTTAGTGTTAAACCAATAGCATTTTTAATAATAAAAGATGGAGTAGTAAAATTACAACCTGTAGATTATGATAATACTATTGACAGAGTTGTTGACTCTATTCCTCAAGTTATTGAAATGGTAAAAGATTTTTTTATTGATAAAAAAGCTGATAAAAAAGTTACTAATATTGACTTTAACGATGATTAATAAAAAACATATAGCTACTGAA
>CAOJUX010000026.1 GCA_948444795.1 uncultured Erysipelotrichaceae bacterium
TAGAATTACCAGAACACATTGGTGGTTATTTAGATTTAAGAAGTTTAACTAGTGCAAAAGGTTTAGAATTACCAGAACACATTGGTGGTTATTTAGATTTAAGAAGTTTAACTAGTGCTGAAAGATTAAAATTTCCAGAACATATTAAAGGCGATTTAGATTTAAGAAGTTTAACAAGTGCAAAAGGTTTAGAATTACCAGAACATATTGAAGATGGTTTAGATTTAAGAAGTTTAACTAGTGTAGAATGTTTAAAATTCCCAAAATATATTGGATTCGAGCTACATTTAGATTTAGCGTCATTGGACGAAATAATATTTCCGGATAATTTTGAATTGAAGAATAGTCTTTATTCTAACTATTTCACCAAAGAAGAATTATTAAAAGTAGCTCAAGAACAAAGAGAAAGTAGAGCAAATGATAGGAGAGGATTATAATGGATTTAAAAGATTTATTTAAAAAAATTGATAATTTAGAAAATAAAGAAGTTGAAATAAATGGTTGGATTAGAAATAGACGGCCTCAAAAAGAATTTGGTTTTATTGATTTTTCTGATGGCACTTGTTTTAAACATATTCAAATAGTTTATGATAATACTTTAAAAAACTTTAATGAGATTAGCAAAGCATTAGTAGGAAGTGCTTTGAATATTAAGGGAGTAATTGTAAAATCAAGTGGTAAACAAGATTATGAGTTGAAGGCAACAGAAATTAATGTTTTAGGTTCTTGTCCTGAAGATTATCCTATACAACCTAAAAGACATACAAGAGAGTTTTTAAGAGAAGTTGCTTATCTTCGTCCTCGTACTAATCTTTTTCAAGCAGTATTTAGAGTGAGAAGCGTGGCTGCCTATAGTATTCATAAATATTTTCAAGAAAATGGTTATGTATATTTTCATGCTCCAATTTTAACAGCTAGTGATTGCGAAGGGGCAGGAGAGATGTTTAAAGTAACAACGCTTCCTCTTGATAAATTAAATGGTAAACTAGATTATTCTAAAGATTTCTTTGGAAATGAGACTAATTTAACAGTTAGTGGACAGCTAGAAGCGGAAACATTTGCTACTGCTTATAAAAAAACATATACTTTTGGACCAACGTTTAGAGCAGAAAATTCTAATACTAAAACTCATGCCGCAGAATTCTGGATGATTGAACCAGAAATTGCTTTTGCAAATTTAGATGATGATATGCGTGTTATGGAAGACTGTTTAAAATATGTTGTAAAATATGTTTTAGAAAATTTGCCAGATGAAATTGATTTTTTTGATAATTTTGTCAAAAAAGGATTAAAGAATAAATTAACTAATTTAATTAATAGTGAATTTACCCAAATTGATTTTAATGATGCAATAGATCTTTTAAAAAAGGCCCCTGTTAAGTGGGAAAATGAACCTACAGAAAACGAAGATATAGGAAAAGAACATGAAAAATATTTAACTGAATATTTTGAGGGGCCTGTATTTTTAAAAAACTGGCCTAAAGATATAAAAGCTTTCTATATGAAATTAAATCCTGATAATAAAACCGTTGCAGCAGTTGATTTATTAGTCCCTGGAGCAGGAGAATTAATGGGCGGAAGTCAAAGAGAAGAAGACTATGATAAACTTTCTAAAAGAATGAAAGAAATGAATATGGAAAGTAACAGTTTACAGTGGTATTTAAATCTAAGAAGATATGGATCTTGTCCTCATTCTGGATTTGGTATGGGATTTGAACGTTTGCTAATTTACCTTACAGGGGTAGACAATATCAGAGATGTAATACCCTATCCTAGAACCTCTGGGTCTTGTGATTTTTAATATGGATTTAGTAAATATTATATATCGTTATGTCAATAGATTTTTAAATAGCGAGCAACTTATAGAAGCTTTAGAAAATATAGATCTTAAAAAATTTTCTGAAGAAGAAGTAAATGAAATAATAAAACTAAAAAAAGATATTAAAGAAATTATTAAAAACATTCCCTGTGAGATAGATGAAATTGAGATACAAAGAGAAAAAAATATTAATAAATTTTTAAAATTGTTTGATAAAATAAAAAATAATCCTAAAAATGATGAGAAAACAAAAAAATTTATTGATAAAAAATACGATGAATTTTTAAAAGATAAAAAAGAAATTAGAGATTGTGGTCCAAGATATAATAAAATATTTGAGCTTTTAAATAATAACTCTGTATACATAAAATATTGTAAAAATATGAATGACTTAGAATTATTAAATTTTATTACTCAGTACATCTCTGTACCAGTTCCTCCACTAATTAATCAAGAAGTTTTTAATGCTTTAGTACTGGCTGGAATAAAAGAAGACAAAAAAGAAGCAATATGGCGTCTTGCTATGACTTACCATCACAGAGGAAAAGACTTTTCTAAAATTATCGATTATTTTATTAAAGTAAGAGATGATTATTATCTAGCAGAATTAATAAGTGGCGTTCATGAAGATTTAGATTTAGATTCTATAATAGACAAGGTTTTAAAAACAAATGACCTAAAATTTATAAAGAAAGTAGCTTCTACAGAATATATAGAACCAATATTTACAAACGAGCAAAAAGAGAAAGTAAAAAAATTTATTTAATCAAAATTAAAATGAATAATTGTTTTAAGGGGGCAAAAAATGACTAAGTCAGATAGATCATAATATGGGTGGTATACACCTGAAGGAGAAATACTTCCTTTATTACCTGGGAAAGAACATCTAGGGACTATTACTATTTATGCTGATGAAAACAATATCTGCTATGATAATAGCAACGAATATGGAGGACTATACTTATTTTTTATACATCTAGGCTTCGCTTGGTTTACTGATTACAATATAATTTGTGGAGAAAATATTACCGAAGATGACCTAAATAAAATTAAAAAATTTATAGGTAAAGAAGATGTCTCTGTAAATAGATTAACAGAAGAAAAATTAGAATTAATATTAAGAAAGGAAAATAAATAATGAAACAATATAATAATGGAGAATTTAGAAAAAAAGATATAAATAAAGAATATACCGTATATGGATGGGTAAATAAAAGACGTGATATGGGAGGAGTTATCTTTGTAGATTTACGTGATAGAAGTGGTTTTTTACAAGTAGTATTTAATAGAAGTTTTTTAAAAAATGATTTTGAAACTGCCGAAAGTTTAAAAAATGAATATTGTATTAAAGTAACTGGTAAACTAGTCAAAAGAACAGAAGACATGATAAATCCTAAAATTCCCACTGGAGAAGTAGAATTAATGGTTGAAGAGTTAGAAATATTAAGTGAGTGTGAAACTTTGCCATTTAATGTTTATGATGATAAAGAAATAAATGAAGGGATTGGCCTTAAATATCGTTATTTAGATTTAAGACGTGAAAAGTTAAAAAATAATATTTTAATTAGAAATCAAATATGTAAAATTACTAGAAATTATTTAGATTGTTTAGGTTTTATTGAAATAGAAACTCCTATTTTATGTAAATCAACACCAGAAGGGGCAAGAGATTATTTAGTTCCCTCAAGAATAAATAAAGGCTCTTTCTATGCCCTTCCTCAAAGTCCCCAAATCTTTAAACAACTTTTAATGGTAGCAGGTTTTGAAAAATATTATCAAATAGCAAGATCTTTTCGTGATGAAGATTTACGTGCTGATCGTCAACCAGAATTTACTCAAATTGATTTAGAAATGAGTTTTGCAAGTGAAGAAGATGTTTGGAATGTAACTGAAGGTATGATGAAAAAAATTGTTAAAGAAATAAAAGGTATAGATCTTTCAGATTTCCCACGTCTATCTTATAAAGAAGCAATGGATAGATTTGGAAGTGAAAAGCCAGATACTAGATTTTCGATGGAACTTTTAGATTTAACAGAAATTTTAAAAGATACAAATATGAATGTTTTTAGAAATGCTATAGAAAATGGAGGTATTGTTAAGTGTTTAATCGTAAAAAATAACGGCGATAAATACTCTAGAAGTGATGTAGAACATTTAACTGACTTTGTTAAAATATATGGAGCTAAAGGTCTTGCTTGGCTTAAGTATGATGATGATAAATTTAATGGAGTAATAGCTAAAAACTTAGAAGAAGAAAAACTAGAGGCAATTAAAAATACCTATAAAGTTTCTAATAATGATTTAATATTAATTGTTGCTGATAATAAAAAAATAGTTTATAACGCCCTAGGAGCTTTAAGATGTAAAATAGCCAAAGAATTAAACCTTATTGATGATGATAAACTTAATTTTTTATGGATTACTGATTTTCCTTTCTTTGAATATTCAGATACTGAAAAAAGATGGAAAGCTGAACATAATCCCTTTACAATGGTTAAAGATATTAATACTATTGATAAACCAGAAGAATGTATTTCTAGAAGTTATGATTTAGTATGTAATGGCTATGAGCTAGCAAGTGGCGGAGTAAGAAATCATAAGACTAGTGATTTAGCACGTATTTTTGAAGCTTTATCTTTAACAAAAGAAGAAATAGAAGATAGATTTGGTTTTGTACTAGAAGCCTTTAAATTTGGAGTACCACCTCATGCTGGAATTGCTCCAGGATTAGAACGTTTAGTAATGATCTTAACTGGAACTAATGATGTTAAAGATGTTGTAGCATTTCCTAAAACTCAAAGTGCTAGCGATTTAATGAGTGAAGCTCCAAGTACTATATCAGAAAAACAATTAGATGAACTTGGGCTAATTATTAAAAAGGAGGAAGAAGATGAATAATTTTACAGAAGAACTTGTAGATAGTTTAGCAAATAAATTATTAATTAAACTTACTCGTGAAGAAAATAAAATGGTTGTAGATGAATTTAATGCAATAGATGAGGCTTTATCATATGTTGAGGCAATACCTAATATTAAAGATGTTGAACCAATGACTCATACTTTAGATGATTTTTCCTTTTCTTTAAGAGAAGATGAAATAGAGCCTTCTATTAAAATAGAAGATGCTTTATCTAATGCAGATAGAGTTATGGACCGTGAAATAGAAGTACCAAAGGTGGTGGGAGAATGAATAAAGGAATTATAGAATTACACAATGATTTAATAAACAAAAAAATTACAAGTGATGATTTAGTTAAAAAGTCTTTAGAATTATCACACAAATATCAAGATGAATATAATCCTTTTGTAACTATTTTAGATGATCAAATAGGTAGTGATGTTACAGATGACTTATTATCTGGTATTCCTTTTGGTATTAAAGATAATTATTCAACTAAAGGTGTGCTTAGTACAGGGTCATCAAACACTTTAAAAGATTATGTTCCTTTCTTTAATGCAACTGCCCTAGAAAATTTATATAAACATGGTGCTGTTCCTGTAAATAAAACAGTAATGGATGAATTTGGAATGGGTGGTACAGGAACAACAGGACATACAGGAATTGTAAGAAATCCTTGGGATAAAACTAGAATGTGTGCTGGATCTTCAAGTGGTAGCGCTTGTGCTGTTGCTCTTGGAGTATATCCTTACGCTTTAGGAAGTGATACAGGGGACTCCATTAGAAAACCAGCCGCTTATTGTGGAATTGTAGGTTTTAAGCCAACCTATGGAATGATTTCCAGATATGGTTTATTCCCTTTTGCATCAAGCTTAGATCACTGTGGAGTTTTAACGCGTAGTGTTATAGATGCAGCAATTGTTGTGGATGCTATGAAGGGAATAGATAAAAATGATATGACTAGTTGGGATTCCAGTAATATAAATTTATACAAATCTTTAGATAATAATGTTAAAGATAAAAAACTATGTTATATTAAAGAAATTTGTGATATAAAAAATTATGAAAATCCTAGTAGAGAATTAAAACTTCATTTAGAAAATTTTATGAACGTACTTGAAAATATAAAAAAATTAGGCATTGAAATTGAAGAAGTATCTGTTGATCAAACCTTACTTAATGCCCTTCCAAGTGTATATGTTGCGATATCATGTGCTGAGGCAACAAGTAATATGTCAAATTTAACAGGAATAATTTTTGGACCACGTGGTAAAGGCGCAAAATATGATGAACAAATGATTGACCATAGATCAAAAGGATTTTCTCCACTTATTAAAAGACGTTTTGTTATAGGATCTTATATCCTTCAAAAAGAAAATCAAGAAAGATATTTTAAAAATGCTGGGAGGGTTAGAAGACTTTTAGTAGATACTTGGAAAGAATTATATAAAAAATATGATGCTGTTATTCTTCCTGTTGGAAGTGGCCCTGCTAAACTTTTAGAAGAGTCTAAAGATATAATAGATAAAGATACTAAAGTTTTAGAAGAGCATTTACAAATAGCTAATTTTGGCGGTTTCCCATCTATAACAATACCAGATGGCTTTATAAATAAAATGCCAGTTGCTCTTAATATTACAGGCAATTGTTATGATGATGCAAATGTTTTAAATATTGCTAGTGCTATAGAAAGTACAATGAATTATAAAAATCAAATAGCAAAGGAGAATGTATAATGGGAAAATATAAAGCAGTAATAGGGCTTGAAATGCACTGTGAACTTAAAAGTAACTCTAAAGTATTTTCAAGCGCTAGAAATTCATATAATGAAATTCCAAATGATAATATCTCTGCTGTAGATATGGCATTTCCAGGGATTCTTCCAGTTGTTAATAAAAAATGTGTTAAAGATGCTCTAAAAATGAGTATGGTTCTTCATTGCAAGCAACCAGAATATATGTATTTTGATCGTAAAAATTATTATTATCCAGATCTACCTAAAGGCTATCAAATAACCCAAATGACAGACCCTGTAGGAACAGATGGTTATATTGATATAGAATGTAATAAAGAAGTAAAAAAAGTTTTAATTCATGATATTCATTTAGAAGAAGATGCTGCCAGTCTAGACCACTATTTTGATACAACATGTATTGATTATAATAGAGCTGGAGTACCTCTTTTAGAACTTGTTACAGAACCATGTCTTTCTAGTGCTGATGAAGCTGTAGCCTTTCTAGAGACTATGCGTAGTGCTTATAAATATTGTGATGTATCTGAAGCAGATACCAAAAAAGGACAAATAAGATGTGATGTTAACGTATCGATTATGGATCCTGATGCTAAAGAATTAGGTACTAGAGTAGAGGTTAAAAATATAAATTCTTTTGGTAATGTTTATGATGCTATTAATTATGAAATAAAAAGACAAAGTAAATTAAAAGACGAAGGAAGATACGATGAAGTTGAGCAAGAAACTAGAAGATGGGATGAAGATGCCGAAAAAACTATTCGAATGCGTTCCAAAGTAGATGCAATTGACTATAAATATTTTGTTGATCCTAACTTACCCAAATTTAAAATAGAAAAATCTTGGTTAGAAGAAATCAAAAAAGAAATACCACTTCTTGCCAGAGAGAGAAAGCTTAAATATACTAGTGAATATAATTTAAGTGATTATGATGCTGGAGTTCTTGTAAAAGAAATTGACTATGCTAAATATTTTGAAGATTGTATTAATATTGGAATAGAAGCAAAAACAGCTAGTAACTGGATTACTACTCAAATATTAGGAGAAATTAATCGTGATAATTTAAATATTAATGATTTTTATATAACACCTGAGTTTTTAAAACAAATAATTGATGAAGTAAATAAAGGGACTATTTCATCTAAACAAGCTAAAGAAATATTTTATAAATCTTTAGAAAGTAAAAAAGAACCAAAAACATTTATTAATAATGATATGGCTCAAATATCAGATAAAAATGAATTAGAAACTATTATTGATAAAATTCTACTTGACAATCAAAATCAAGTAGAAGAATATAAAAATGGCAAAGATAATTTATTTGATTACTTTGTTGGACAAGTCATGAAAAATACTCGTGGTAAAGCAAATCCTATAATCACTAAAGAAATATTAAAAGAAAAACTTAAGTAGAGAAATCTACTTTTTTTATTTAGTCATTTCCACTAAAGATTAACAAATTTTTTAGTCTTGTTAAGAAAAAATATATGATTAATATGGATATAGATGAAGGAAACATATAAAATAATAGGCCATTTGTATAATCTAAAATCTAATATAAAAACTACTAATGGGAATGGTACAAAAGATAATCCATATATCTTATCAATAGAATAAAAAAAGAGAATTTTAATTTTATTTAAATATCTCTTTTTATTTTATTTAAGTTCTTTAATTTTATTATCTGATGAGCAAATCTTTCATTTTTATAATCAGATAATAAAGTTAAAGAATTAGGAAGAATATGAATATCAGTTTTAAATCCATATAATTTTTTATAAAGAAGTTCATAAAAAACTGCTAGTTCTTCCATTTCTTCTTGGCTTATTAAAGCGTTAGTAAATACACTTTTAGCAAGTTCAACATTATTTCTGTATATACACGCAATATGAACAAGCTCATGGATATTTATTAAAATACTTTCCTCACCATTTATTTTAGGTATAATCGCTCTAGGCCTGGAAACTTTAGAATTTTTAACTGCATTTTCTTCAAAAATTCCCCACCAAATATCATTTCCATTATCTGGTAATATTTTAGCATTATTAATTATTTCTAATGCTTTATTTTTATTTAATATTCCTTCATGTTCTAGAAAATTAATAATATTATCTTGACTAATACCCTTTAAAATATTATAAAAATTATTAATATCATAATCACTATATAAATGATATTTTCTTAAAGGAAAATAAAGTTTGTTTTCTAAGCCACAATCTAATGCAGTATCTATATTATTATGTAGATTTTCTATATATTTTAATCTACTATCTTGATGATTTTTAATTTTTTCAATAACAGTATTAACATCATTTACATAATAATCATTACTTTTAAAAATTAGATATTGATAAAAACCTATTTCTTTTTTAATTTCATTTAAACATTCATTTATTTCGTTTTGATATTTTTGTACTAACTTTTTGTTATCAAATTTTCTTTCTATTTCTCTTAAATAAAAATTACTTAATAATTTTAATTTCATTATCATTTTATAACGCTTTAAAAGATTTTTAATTAAAGTGTACATTCAACCACACCCTTTATAATTTTAATTTTTTTGTCTTTTTTAATTTATTAATAGCATCATCAAAAGAACTAACATTTTGCTCTAGTAAGAAATTAACTTCTGAAGATTTATCTATAGCATTATCTAAATCATATATACTCATATAAAAATATTGATAGTAGCTTGCTAAAGCGTTAATCTCATCGTTAGTAATAAAATCTTCTTCTAAACCTTTTAATATTTCTTCATTATCAAAAGGTTGATTATTAGCATCAGTAAAAACTATATCATTATTTTTAATTGTATTTATATATACCTCTAAATATTTATTTTTTAGTAAACAAGCAAGTTCTATAAAACAATATATTGTATCAAATAAATCTTTTACTTCAGTTATTTCTGGAAGAATAAGTTTAGGAAGTTCCTCATCATTTCCTAAATCAAAAACGCCATACCAAATATTATCATTACCATTAAACTTCTTGGCATTTAAATAAATATTAATTAAATTATCATAAGAAAATATTCCTTTTATCTCTAAAAATTCCAAAATATTTGCAATAGTTTTCCCATTTAATATTTGATCACAAAAGTCTAAATCTTGCTTTTTATAAGTTATTAAAGGATTTCTAGGGAGAAAACATTTTGATTCTAAACCACAATTTATTGCTTCTTTAAAATTGCTTTTAAGCTCTAATAAGTATTTATTTCTTTCTTCAAAATGGCCTTTTAAAAAATTCACAACAAACATAGCATCTGAAAAATAAATGTATTTCTTATTTTTCAAAATATACTTCATTATATTTTTTTCTATATTTATTTCATTCAGATATATTTCTAATGCTTTTATAAATTTCTTATTTATAGAATCATTATTAAATGTTTTCCTAAGCATATATAAATTTGAATACAAATATTGCTTAGTATAAAATGGTTCTTTTAAAAGTTTTAAATAAAATAGTCTAGCTTCTTTCCAATCATTCATATAAATCACCTCTGGCATATTATAAGATAAATAATATATAATGTAAAGAAGACTATTTTATTTTATTGAAATCTATGCTATAATACGCTCAAAAAAGGAGAACTTTTGTGAAAGAAAATATTAATTTTGTAAATAAAATAATAGATAAATACAATATGACTGAAGAAGAACGAAGCACATTTTGGAATATTATTATGCCAATTTTTAAACATGAAGAATTTCAAAAACGAATGAATCCCTCTTTATATCCTCATCATGATACAGTTAGTTTGGGGGATCATATTATTAGTGATGCTATATTAGCATATATCTTAGCTAAGAAAAAAACATCCAGTATAGATATATCCTTATCAGTTATAATAGCAATGTTTCATGATTTATATGAGCTCCCTTGGCAAAATTCTAATATCCATAAAAATATGTATGTCAATAATCATGCTTTCACTCATCCTATTGAAGCGATTATAAATGCCATTTATTGGTATCCAGAATATTTTAAAGATCTAGATAAAGCACTTATTATTATCGATGGAGTTATTCATCATATGTGGCCATTTCCTGTCCGTGCTATTGATAGTGATATAGAAAAGTTAGAACTTAATAATTTAAAAAAATGGAAGTTTATTGATGAAAATTTAAAAAATGAAATTATTGCCTCTTCTAAACGTTATCTTCTAAAATCGCTTCATTTATCTTGTATAAGAAGTAAATATATAGAAGGCAAGATAATGAGTAAAGCTGATAAAAAGATCTCTCTTATTAAAGATATATCACTAAAAGGATGTATCTCTGTTATAACAGGTAGCAATTCTAATTTAGATAGTTATACAAAATAAAGTATTTTTGTAGTATTTATAGATATCACATCTTTATTAGATTGTAATAAAATATATTTTTGAAAGGAAGATCCCAGTGGATAATAAAAAACTATTAGAAGAAATTAAAAACTTATCAAATGACGAAAAAAGAAATATAAAATATGATGATATAGTAAAAATTGTAAATAAACTATCAGAAGAAGAAATTATAGAATTAAGTAAAATAATTGGTTATCCAGTGTTTGCCAGATTGTGTATGGGGCCACTAAGACATAAATTTATTCTATTACAAGATGGAGCTGCTATAATTATTGTGAATGAAAAAGGAGAAATACTTTTGCAAAGGCGTGCTGATAGAGATAAATGGGGCTTACCTGGTGGCTGTCAAGAATTAAGTGAAACATTTGAAGAAGTAGTTATCAGAGAAACCAAAGAAGAAACAAATTTAGATATAAAGGCAAAGGATTTAGAATTACTAGCAATGGTATCAGGAAAGAGTAGAAGAAATTATTATCCAAATGGAGATATTGTTTATAATAATACCGCTTTATATTGCACAAGAAAATATTCTGGCAAGCTAAAATGGGATAGCGAATCAAAAGAATTAAAATTTTTTGCTTTAGATAATTTACCGAAAAATCAAAATGATCCTGATTTAATAGAAATTTATAAAAGAGAATCAGAAAAAAATCTTATCCTATATCAGTAATCTTTAGCCTTTTTTAAAATAATTGTTACAAATTATAAAAATTATAGTATAATATAACGTTGTAGGTGATTAAATTGAATAAAATTAAGAATTTCTTTAAAACATTAGATAAAAAAGAAAGAATAATTGCAGTACTAGTAATTATTATTATAGTTTTATGTGCAATCCTTATTGGAAAAGTAACAATTAAATCAAATAATAATAAAAATCAAACTAGTACTACCACTAATATAAACGAAGAGCAAGCACTTCAAATCGATGATAAAGATGAAGAATTGCAAGAAATTATTAAAACAGAAGAAAATAAAACAAAAGAAGATACCAAAACTTCTAGTAATAATTCTGCTAAAGCAACTAATGATAACGTTAAAGATAATTCTGCAAATAATAGTACTCAAGTTAATGATAATTCAAAAAGTACTTTAAAGCAAAATGAAGAAGTGAAAATTACTAAAAATCCTGATGAGGAAGTTGTAGAATATTTTAAAAGTGTAAATAATGATTTAGATAGTAATAGTAAAAGTTTAAAAGAAAGTGCAAAAGATTCATTTATTACTATTGTAGATTTTATGTTTTATGATGGCAAAATAAAAGGCTATACATTCAAAGATCTATCTAGCAAAGCCAAATTAAGTGCTTTAAAGCTAGGTCTTTCTATTGATTCAAAGATCGATAAGTATTTTCCTGATTATAAAGAAAAGATCAGTGCTACCACTAAGAAAACATATAATAACATTAAAAATACCGTAGTTAAAAAGTATTTAGAGGTTACTACTAATATTTGTAAGAAAGATGCTGATACCTGCAAGCAAGCAAAACAAGATTTTAGTGATATAAAAAAATCATTTTCAATTACATGGGATTTTATTAAAGATTTAGCAGGCACTAGTAAAGATGCTGTAAAAGAGTGGTACGAAATATATAGTGGGAAGTAGTCTATCTTATTATATATAATAAATGAATTAAAAAATTCCTGGATTCGTTATTAAAGATTATATTCGTTATATATAATCTTTTTACACTTAAAAATAAAATTATTGTAGTAAATAAACCTTATTTTTGATATACTAAATATGAATAATAAAGGTGGCGTTAAAAATGTTTGGTAAAATTAAATATATTAGTGAAAACTTAGCATATGTAGAAAATTTAGGAAAAGATGCAGGTACTACTGATTTAATGAATGTTAATGTTATATTTGAAGCTCCAGATCAAAGAATTTTAGGAGAAATAACAGAAATAAATAAAGATGAAATTAAGATTAGGTTTTTGGGAGAGTATATTGGCGATAGATATGTTAATGGTGTTATTAGAAAACCTCTATTATCATCTACTATAAGAGTTATAAATGATGAAGAATTAGGAGAATTAACTGGAAATGAAAGTAGTAATTCTTTTATTCTTGGAATGAGCGCTTTATACAAAAATTATAAAGTATGTCCAAATATTAATGAGATATTTTCCAATCATTTTGCCATTTTTGGCAACTCTGGTAGTGGTAAATCCTGTGGTGTTGCTAGAATAGTTCAAAATTTATTTTCTAATCCAAATATATTATCATATAATGCCAATATCTTTGTTTTTGATGCTTACGGTGAATATAAAAATGCTTTTGGTTCTATAAATAGAATAAATCCTAACTATAGTTATAAGTTTATTACAACTAATCCAATAGATCCTGAAGATTTTCTTCTAGAAATACCTGTTAATTTACTTAATTTAGATGATTTTTCTCTTCTTTTGCAAGCATCTAGTCACTCTCAACTCCCAATCATTGAAAGAACATTAAGACTCGCTAAAATCTTTTGTCAAGAAAGTGCTGAATCTATTAAATATAAAAACCATTTAATTGCTAAAGCTTTACTTGCAATTTTATTTAGTAATCAAACAACTGCAAGAAAGAAAAATGAAGTATTCCAAGTTATTGAAGTATGCCATACTGCAGATTTCAATTTTGATGCCCAAATAGCAGGCCTTGGCTATACTAGAACATTTAGTGAATGCTTTGAAATAGATTCTAATGGTTATTTTGGTGAAAGTGTTTTAATTACTGATTATATTCTAAAACATATAGAAGATTCTTTCGAAGAAATGAAAGAACCAACTGAATATAATTTTTCTTTATTAGATTTTTCCAATGCTCTTGAATTTACTATGATTAGTGAAGGTTTCCAAAACAATTCCGATATGTATGATGCAGCTATGATTCTAAAGGTAAGACTTGGTACTATTTTAAATACTAAAGTCGGAAACTATTTTGTAAATAAGGGGTATATTACTTTAGATAAATATATTAGTAGTTTAGTAGTTAAAAATGGCAAAAAAGCCCAAATTATTAATATTAATTTAGAAGATATTGATGATACTTATGCTAAAGTTATAGTTAAAATTATGTCTAGACTATTCTTTGAATTTTCTAAAAATCTAAAAAACAGAGCAACTATTCCATTCCATATCTTTTTGGAAGAAGCTCATAGATATGTTCAAAATGATAATGATACTTATTTAATCGGTTATAATATATTTGATCGTATTGCTAAAGAGGGTAGAAAATATGGTACACTACTTGGAATAATCAGTCAAAGACCAGTAGAAATGAGTGATACTGTTGTATCTCAAGTTTCCAACTTCTTAATATTTAAAATGACTCACCCAAAAGATATTAAATACATTGAAGAGATGCTACCAAATATTTCTAGTGATGTTATTGAAAAACAAAAAACATTGCAACCTGGTAGTTGTGTAGGTTTTGGTAGTGCCTTTAAAATACCAATGATTATAAAACTTGAACTCCCTAATCCTCTTCCTTATAGTTCAAACTGTAATGTTGCAGGTTGTTGGAATGTCAAAAAAGATAATGTAAATTAAAAGTCTTGATATAGCCCTTTGTATATGCTAGAATAATCCTCAGAAAAGAGGATTTTTTATGTATTCTAAATTATTTGTTGATAATTCAAAAGCAAAAGATAAATCAAAAAACAGAGAATTAAGTATTTCTTGCTATGAAACCCTTAGAAACTCTTATAAAGCAATAAGTATGATCCAAAAATTAGAAGAAGAAGGAAAAATAGATTCTGAACTACGAGAAATTATATTAAATGAAATTAACGAAAATATTTCTGCAACTACTAAAAGATTTACTGAAGATGTAAATAGACATGGAAGATAGAAAATTTAAATAAAAATTACGTTATTATTGTATAAATAAATAAAACTGTGGTATAATAATAATGCCTGAGAGATAAGTTTGTTTTTTATAAAACCGACTATGGATATGCTTGGGAATCTAATTGAACTGCCGTGTTGAAAACTAATCCATTAAGTGTATTAGGATCCTAACGTAGTTCATGTGATGCCCACCTCGCGTGAGCGGGTTTTTATCCAAACAGACTTTCCCTTGGGTTTTTATATGGAGGTAATTATGTTTGATAGAACATTAAAAGTTTTAAATGAAGATATTTTAAATAAAATAAATAAACAAAAAATCCTACTAGTTGGAGTAGGTGGAGTAGGTGGATATGCCCTTGAATCTTTAGTAAGACTTGGCTTTAAAGATATTACAATAATAGATAATGATATAATTGATATCAGTAATTTAAATAGACAACTAATTACTAATATGGATAATATTGGAAATAAAAAAGTTTTAGAAGCCAAGAAAAGAGCTTTATCTATTAATAAAAATATTAATATAAAAACTTATGATCTATTTTTAAACAAAGATAATATAAATGAAATAAATAATGATTTTGATTATATAATAGATGCTTGTGACTTTTTAACTGCCAAAGTATTATTAATTAAAATGGCTCTTAGTAATAATATTAAAATAATATCATGTATGGGTACTGGAAACAGGATAAATCCATCTAAAATAACTATCACGAACCTTGATAAAACATATAATGATCCTCTTGCTAAAAAAATGCGTAATACCTTAAAAAAAGAGGGAATAACTTTAAAAATACCTGTTGTATATAGTAGTGAACTTCCTTTAAAAGCAAAAAATAGAACTATTGGTTCTATCGCTCTTGTTCCCGCTAGTGCAGGATTAAATTTAGTTTATTATATTTTAAATGATATAATTAATAATTAATTATCGTACTTATTAGTAAATCTTTGTCTTCACCATTTATTACTATATCATATATTGCATCAAGTATTGGAGTTTTTATTCTTTTTTTCTTTAACAGATTATATAAATTAGGAAGGGATTTGTAGCCTTCAACTGTATTAGAAGCTAGATATTTTTCTAGTTCTTTTTTATTTTTATTCTTAATCAAAGTTCCATATGTAAAATTTCTACTGTTTGTATTTGTGCAAGTAATAATTAAATCACCTAAGCATCCTAAACCAATTAAAGTTTCAAAATCTGAATTTATTTTATATAAAATATCATACATCTCATTAAATACATATGATAAGTAAAGCCCTGTAGTACTATTACTTATATTACTCATAATACCAGATCCTATAGCATAAATATTTTTTAATACTCCAGAGATTTCTAACCCCTTTAAATCTTTAGTATATTTAATTATTGTAGTTTTAGGATTAAATAAATCTTTAATTTCTTTAAAAATATTCTTATTTTTAGCATATAAATTGAAGCCTACTAAAGATTTTTCCATTAAATCTTCAGCAAATGTTGGCCCGCTTAATAAAGAAATATTATTATCAAGCTCTTTATTTGCTATTTCATAAGCAAATCTGCCCATTTCATTAATTCCTTTAGTCCCAATAACAACTGGAATATCACTAGAAAGTATATCTTTAATATTTATGCAAATCTCTTCTACAAAATTAATACTTGATAAGATAAATATTACTTTCGAATTATCAATTACATCAGTAAGTACATTTACTATATCAATATTTTTAGGAAGTGCTTTTTCATAAATCCCTTTTATTTTTCTAGTTTTTTGAAATTCATCAACCAACTCTTTATTTTCACTCCATAAAACTATTTTATTTTCCTTATTTTCTGCTAAATTAATAGCAATTCCTACTGAAAAAAATCCTGTTCCAATTATTCCTATTTTCATTATATATTCTTCCTTTCATTATGTAATTTATTTAAATTATTTTCATATTTATTATCTTTAGGATAATAATATCTTTGGCCTAATAAACTTTTAGGGAGGTAATCTTGTTTAACATAACTATTTTTATAATTATGAGGATATTTATATATTTTACTATTAGTTTTAATATGCTCAGGCACACTACCTGTATTGCCACTTCTTATATCATTAATTGCATTATCAAGAGCAGTATGGCCACTATTACTTTTAGGACTTAATGCCATTTCTAAGACTATTTCTCCTAAAGGAATTCTCGCCTCAGGCATTCCCACAAGTTCTGCAGCATTTATTGCTGCCATAAGTTTTGGACCAATACTTGGATTAGCAAGGCCAATATCTTCATAAGCAATTACCGAAAGTCTTCTATAAATACTATCTAAATCACCAGCTTCTAAAAGTACTGCTAAATAATAAATTGAAGCATCTGGATCACTTCCTCTAATAGATTTTTGAAAAGCACTTATTACATCGTAATGACCATCTTCATTATTATCATAATAAACTATAGCTTTAGGATTAATTTCTTTTAAAAGATTTACATCTATCTTTTTATCGCTAGAAGAATAATAAGCAACCTCAAGTAAATTTATAGCACTTCTTATATCTCCATTTGATGAATCAGCAATCATTTTAAAAGCTTCATCATCTATTTTAATTCCTTCTAAATATCCTGCTGCTTTTTTAAGCCCTAAAATTATGTCTTCTTTATTAATTTCTTTTAACTCAAATATTTGTACCCTGCTTCTAATAGCAGGATTAATTTTATGGTATGGATTAGAAGTAGTAAGACCTATTAAAATAATTAAGCCACTTTCAATATAGGGAAGTAATAAATCTTGCTTATCTTTATTCATTCTATGAATTTCATCTATAACAACAACCATTTCGCCATTCATTTTAGCTTCTTCTATAACAATATCAAAATCTTTTTTATTATTAATAGTAGCATTTAAAAATCTATGTGAAATATCAAGCTCATTTATTATAGCATTTGCAATACTTGTTTTCCCAATACCTGGTTTACCATATAAAATAAAAGAAAATATCTTCTTATTTTTAACCATATTTCTTAGTATTTTATTGTCTCCAACCAAATGAGACTGCCCAATAACATCATTTAGACATTTTGGCCTTAATATATTAGAAAGTAACTCCAACTTTACCACCATAAATATTATAGCACAAATAATAGAAATATGGTAAAATTAAAATTAAGAGAAGGATAGATTTTTATGCCCAATGAAGATTTATACAATAAGTTTTATGATTATTTAACATTTGAAAAAAAATTATCTAAAAATACTGTAAATTCATATAAAGATAATTTGAATAGATTTGAAGATTTTATAAAACCAGCAAATGTTTTAAAAATTACAGAAAAAGATATTGAAAAATTTTTAAAATTTAATGATAATATGGCTGAAAAAAGTAGAGCTCATTATTTAACTGTCGTAAGAAATTTCTATAAATTTTTAGTATTAGAAAATTTAATTAATATTAATCCTTGTGAAGGAATAAAAAATCCTAAAATAAGTAAAAAATTACCAAATTACCTTAATTTGGAAGAAGTGGAAAAGCTTTTAAA
Organism: uncultured Erysipelotrichaceae bacterium; assembly: GCA_948444795.1. Lineage (GTDB taxonomy): Bacteria > Bacillota_I > Bacilli_A > RF39 > UBA660 > MGBC108787. The sequence continues at coordinate 18,159 of CAOJUX010000026.1, forward strand.
TATAAAACTAAATACCTCTTATGATTATCGAAATAAAGCAATGTTGGAACTTTTATATGCCACTGGCATTAGAGTAAGTGAACTTGTTAATATGAAATTATCTAATATAAGTCTTAGAGAAGATTTAATCAGAATAATGGGAAAAGGTTCCAAAGAAAGAATTGTCCCTATTAGTGATTATGCCCATAAGTACTTAGAAATATATTTAAATGAATATCGTCCCCAACTTTTAAAAAATAAGACTTCTGAATATGTTTTTATAAATAATCTATCACAGCCCATATCTAGAATAGGCTTTTTTAAAAATTTAAAAGCTATCGCAAAAGAGCAAGGAATTAAAAAAAATATTAGTCCCCATACTTTAAGGCATTCCTTTGCGACTCATTTACTAGAAAATGATGCAGATTTAAGAGTTATTCAAGAACTTCTAGGCCATAGTGATATTTCAACTACAGAAATCTATACTCATTTATCTAATAAAAAATTACAACAAGAATTTATGGAACATCATCCCAGAGCAAAAAATAATGAGGAAACTTAAGTTGGTTTCCTCATTATAATTAACGACTTTGTTCGTTTCTTGAAGATTTTCTATTATTTCTAGAATTTTCTTGTTCTTTATTGTTTTGTTTGTTATTATTTCTAGAATTTTGTTTAGAATTTTTACTACAATTACGAGAATTGCTGTTATTATTATTCTTATTCATAATCTTTCCCTCCCAATATTATTATGTCCTAGTATATAAAGTTAATTCAAAAATAATAGCTATTTTTTTGGCAATTATTGGAGATATTATTAGTTACTTTTTTATTAAATTATGATATTATATTAAATAAAGAGGTGAAGTTTATGGAAAAGAAAAGTTATTTACTTGGAATATTAGGGGGAATACTAGGAGTTTTTGTTGCATGCATTCCCTGGATATTAATGTATGTATATGGTGAAATGATTTTATCAGCTCTTGCAGTTGTTATAGCTTTAGGAGTTTTAAAAGGCTATCAATTATTTAAAGGCAAAGTAGATAAAAAATTACCGGTTATAATTATTGTAATTTCATGCATTTGTGTTACCGTATCAACACTTGTATTAATACCTTGTTTATTATTATCATCAGAAAATATTAGTATAAATACAGCTAATTTAAATAAATTATATAATTATGATCCTTTTATGACTGCTATGATAAAAGATTATGTAATTTCTTTACTGTTTACCTTTTTAGGTATTGCTGGAGTAGTTAAAAATATTAAAAAACAAATCGAAGAAGGCAAAACTGATAATATTAAAGTAGAATTTAACGATGGGGGAAATAGTAAAGAAGCCAAGAAAGAATATGAAAAAATTAAAAAGAAATTTTTAAAATTAAATGCTATAGATAAATATAGTGGAGTAGAAAAGGAACAAATAGAGTGTGACAAAAGATACTTTAATTTTTTAAAAAATGCTGGAATAATCAAAAAATATCAAGGAAAATATTATTATTCAGAAAAAGACGAGAAAAGACCTTTTATTAGATTTATAAAGATATATATTAAAGTATTTATTTTACTTGCTGTAATCGTAGTAGGTATGATAGGGTTGATATTAGTATTAAGTTAAAAGAAGTTTAAAGCTTCTTTTTTTATAACAAATGATTAATAATTATAAGAATTATTCCAAGCAATATACCCAAAAGAACACATTTTTTTTCTTTGTATTTACATGCTTCTGGATAAATATTTTCAATGGCTATCGTAATCATTATGCCACCCACTAAAAGAAGAATTAAACTAATAAATTCATTAGTAATAAAATTTTTAAAAAGTAGAAATGCTAGTATTGCTCCAAGCGGTTCAGAAATACCAGAAATAAATGTTTTCTTAATTGCTTCCTTTTTATTTCTAGTAGAGTAATATATTGGAACAGCAATACTTATACCTTCTGGTATATTATGGAGCATTATAGCAACACTTAATTTAATGCCCAAACTAATATCCTGATAACTGCTTAAAAAAGTTGCAATTCCTTCTGGAAAATTATGAAGCATTAAAGCTATCATATTAAGTATCCCAAGTTTATATAAGTTATTATTAGATAATTTAACCTTATCTATTTTTTTTGTTAAAACAAGCATTGATACTATACCTACAAATATTGATAATACTGATAAAATTAAGCCTAAAAAACCGCCCCATGAAACTAAAACTTTTAAAGAATTAGGTATTAAATCAGTAAGACTTAAAGCAATCATTATTGCAAGAGAAAAAGACAAACATAATGTTATAAATTTATTTATATTTTTTTCTTTAATCTTTAAAAATATTATAAATGAACCAAAAGTAGTAGATAAACCAGCTATAGTTGATATTAAAAATGGAAGTATTATATTCATAAAAGTCACCTTTATAAATTATATTTTCAAATAATTGATTTATGAATTAATAATTGTCTTTTATTAAAAAATTAGTTATAATTAACTAAAGAACATTTTAAAATAGCAATAGAAGGCCTATGTTACCAAAATTATTTACATGAAAATATAAAGGAGAAATAGAAAATGAAAGAAACTTTTGAATTTTTAAAGAAAAGAACACAAGTAAACTATGTTTCTACTATAAATGGAAATAAACCAAGTTGCAGACCTTTTGGCGACCCAGTATTATTTGATAATAAAATTTATGTTCTAACTAATAAGCAAAAAAATGTATCAAAACAAATAGCTATTAATAATAATGTTTGTATTGTTGCTTATGATGAAGAAAATTGGATTAGAATAAATTGTAGGTTAATTGATGATAG
>CAOJUX010000027.1 GCA_948444795.1 uncultured Erysipelotrichaceae bacterium
TATCATTCAAAGTAATTATATTTACTGTTTCTTTATCGCTTTTTAAAGTATAGATATCAATAAATTCATAAAGCCCCTTTTTTATGCGTCTTAATACTTTTCCTTCTTTAGCTAACTTGCTAAGATCTTTTGCTGTAAAACCACAGTTATATAGTTCTTTAGTAGTTAATTCAATATGATTGCTATTTAAAATATAATCATATAATTTTTTAATTTTCTCTTGCATACCATTCTCCTATTTATAATTTCATATTATCATAAGATATTCGAAAAAACAATATTCTATGAATGCTAACATTTATATTTTAGGATATAATCTTTTTTCTCTTTACTAACACGAAAACTATCTCTAATTTTGCTAATAGCTTTATTTATAGTAAATTTATTTAAGTTATTATTTTCAAAATATTTAATTGTATTTTCAGGATATTTAGTAAATATCTCACATATTAGCCAAGCTTCGGCCATATTTATATAATATAAATCACTATTAATACTATCTAATATTTTAAATATTTCTTCTAAATATTTTTCTTCAACATAAAATCCTAAAATAATAATAAGGCCTACTCTAACTTGATATTCATAAGAGCCTTTAGTTAATCTTTTTATAACATTCCAGAAATATTCTTTATTAGTGGTTACTATTTTTAAACTATTACAAAAAGAATCATTTATAGCCCAGTTATCAATTAAAAGAATATAATTATCAAAGTATAACATTAATTCATCTATATCTTTAATTTTGCCAATTACTAAACCTTTAATTAGTATTTCTTCATAATATGTATTTTTACATATATTTAAAAAAGCTTCATAATTGCCTTTAAATATTTCACCTGCAATCTTGCGTAGTATTGGTAATCTAATGCCAAGCATCTCATATTTAGTAGTTATTAATCTATTATTAAATTCTTTATATTTAGTTTCACTTAAACTTTTTAAGTATTCAATATATTTTTGATAGTTATCTTCATTCCATATAATATTTTTAAAATCCATAATAAAAACCTCATAATAAATATAACATATTTCTATATTAATTATAAGGTTTAAGTTAATATATTAAATTACTTCATAAGGGTCATTTATAGTTCCTGTTCCTGTTAAGGTTACATTGGATTTTAGATTGATTACTGGTCGTACACCATGTGTGTAGTCTACATTCCAATAACCAAAATACCCATCTGAATTCACAGCAAATACACGAGCGTAAAGACTAGTCGAACTTCCATAATACCATTGGTATGGAGAAATGGTCCAATAATTCTGACCATTATATAGATAATATGAAGTATTAATAGCATTTTTACAACCTGATAATTCTATTTCATCTGCCATTATAAGCCCAACTTTTAATGTGTATAAATCATTTGAAGAACAATTTAATGTTGGCATATAATCTTCATATAATCTCTTATAACTTGCATAATTAAAACTGGCACTTGGTGAACTTGACCAACTTTGACCATTTACTACATTTCTGTCATTACAGTATTTTCCATCTGCTATTTTTGATTCTTGACTCTTCAAATTAGCATTATACCATTCTTCTAATTTTGTTTTAGCATTTGATGGTGTGCCTTCATTATTATTTGTTGGTCTTTGTAATCCTTCTGTATAGGTCCATCCTACATATTCACTTTTATTATAATTTAAATTATATGCTACATTTTCTACTGCTATACTATCTGTTGTTATTTCGCCATTACTATGACATGTTGTTCCATCATAGATTAGTCTTATAGTTCCATCGCCGTTAATACGTATTATGCGCCAACAATATCCGCCAAACTTTAGATAGTTTGTAGTTGTCGCTCCCCTCCAGTAATAACTTACTCCATCATTATCATTTGTCTTAAATATTCCTTCATCAGTGGTGGCTATCTTACTAAAGTCTGGTGTATATTTATTAACTGTTATATTTCCTAGTATTGTATTTACTTCTTCTGTTGCTGGTTCAAAATATAAATAACAACTGGTATTATTACTACTTAAATTATTTATCTTTAAAATGTTTGTTTTAAAGTTCCAATTTGGTTTGGCATTATTACTACAGACACTTCTATCTTCATTTAACATATATCCATTTTCTGGAATAGTATTTGTTTTTTCATAGTTTCCATCTTCTTGTTTTACATATATTGCTATACTTTTATTATTTGTTATTTCTTCTTTATTTAGTAATACTTCCTTTTTATTACTATCATATAATAATGCTATACTTCCTATTGTTACTATTATTCCTATTGTAATAATACTTTTCTTCATATTAACCATCCTTCTTTTCCATTCTAATACTATTTCTATTTATTTTCATTATCTTCGACAAATGTTGTCAAAACTTACCTTTACTTTTGCGTACGTTATTTGTAACATTAATAAGTATATATATAATGCAAAGAGCATTACTCTATACTATATTTAGTATACAATATTATTGAGTATATTTCAAGATAAATGTTCTAATTTGCGTCAGAATATTTTCTTTTAGTCACTTTTAAGTAAAATTAAGTTATTGAGAGTTGTGGAAATATGAGATTAAGAGAAATTAGAGAAGATAATAATTTAAGTCAATTTGAATTAGCTCAAGCTTTAAATGTTTCAAGAAGCGTTTATGGCATGTGGGAAACAGAGCACGATATTATTCCCTTAAAAAGATTAAATGATTTTTGTAATTATTTTAATGTTTCTTTTGATTATGTTTTAGAGCTTACAGATATAAGATATTATCCTAATAATAAGAGTAACTTTGATAGATTACTAATTAAAGAACGTTTAAAAGCTCTAAGACTTAGTTATAAATTTACACAAGAAAAATTATCTAAAAAATTAAATATTACTCGCTCTTTAATTAGTAAATATGAAAATGGAACTAATCTTATATTAACTAGTTTCTTAATAGAATATAGTAACTTTTTTAAAATATCTGCGGATTATTTAGTAGGAAGAATAGATGAAGAAATTATTTTAAAAGAAAAAGTCTTATTATAATATAGGACTTTTTATATTTTCCATTATTTTCCACTTGATATGTACGTTAGTTCGCTTTATAATTAAAGTATATTTGAAGGAGAGAATTTTATGGATAGTGTATATTTAAAAAGAAATTTTTTATGTATTGATTTAAAAAGTTTTTTTGCTAGCTGCGAATGTATTGAAAGAAAATTAGACCCTTTTAAATATCCTCTAGTTGTAGCTAACCCTAATCAGGGAAGTGGCGCTATTACATTAGCAGTAACCCCCTATTTGAAAGCTTTAGGTTTAAAGTCACGGGGAAGACTATATGAAATACCTAAAAATGTAAAATATTTTATAGCTAAGCCGAGAATGAGTTTATATATTAAAAAAAGTACTGAAGTTATAAATGTTTATTTAAAATATGTGGCTAAAAGTGATATTCATATTTATTCTATTGATGAGTGTTTTTTAGATGTAACTGATTATTTAAAAATGTATAAAAAAACTGATTATGAACTAGCCTTAGAAATACTTGAAGATGTGAAAAAAACAACAGGACTTTGTGCTACATGTGGAATTGGTCCTAATATGCTTTTAGCAAAAATTGCTATGGATATTGAAGCTAAACATAATAAAAATTTTATAGCGAAATGGGATTATGAAGATATAGAGAATAAATTATGGGCAATCTCCCCTCTTTCAGCTTTTTGGGGAATTGGTCCTAGAATGGAAAAGAATCTAAATAAATTAGGAATTTTTTCTATTAGAGATTTAGCTTTTTATGACCGTGATAAATTAAAGAAAAAGTTTGGAGTTATTGGAGCTGAAATGTGGAATCATGCGAATGGAATAGATTTATCACGAATTGGAGATTTTAATAAAACTTCTGAGAAATCTTATTCACATAGCCAAGTGTTATTTAAAGATTATAATGGAGATAATATTAAAATAATTATTAGAGAAATGGTAGAAGTTTTAACTAGTAGATTAAGACATAATAAAAAAACTTGTCAAATTATTGGGCTGGGAATTGGTTATTCTAAAGCAATTGGAGGTAGTTTTTATCATAGTGTAAAATTAGAGAATCCTACTGACTCGTTAGAAATAATATTAGCTAACTGTTTAATGATATTTGATAAATTTTATGATAATTTGCCAATTAGGAGAGTTAGTGTTTCTTGTGGAGGTCTAAAAGATAAAATTGGAGTTCAATTAAATATCTTTGATAGTTTTGAGGAAGTTTTAGAAGTAGAAGAAATAAATAGAGCAATTGATGAAATTAATGATAAATATGGAAAAAATGCTTTATTAAAAGCTTCTAGTTTATTAGAAGATTCTACTATTCATGAACGAAATAAAAAGATCGGAGGACATAGTGCATGAGTTTTGACAGAGGGTTTATTAAATGGCAGCCTTTTAATTCTCTTATATCTAATAAAGTTGTTTTAAATAATATTAAAAAAGATAAAATAATTAAACCTGATTTATTTCCGGAAAAAATTGAACAAATTAATCAAAAGTTATATGAAGCTTTTTATGCTAAAGATAAAGTTCATATAAAATTTTATGAAGCAGGAGAATTTAGAGATATTGAAGCTTATATTGTTAGAATGTCTTTAAATGATAAAACTCTTTTACTTAGTAATAATAAAATTATAGCTTTTTCACAAATAATAAATATAAATTAAAAAAATCTATTTCTTAATATAGAAATAGGTTTTATTTTTTATATACATAGTAATATAACCAGTTATGATAAAGTAAATTAGAATGGGCATGCCATTTATACATAGGTTTATTTTCAGGATTGTTATCTTTATAATAGTTTTTAGGAGGTTCAATATCTAAACCTTTGTTAATATCACGGCGATATTCTTTATCTAGTGTATATAAATCATATTCAGCATGACCAGTTAGGAATATTTTACTGCCATCTTGGCTCTCTACAATATATACTCCTGATTCGTTAGATTTGCTAGTTAATATTAAATCGAATCTTTTAACAATATCTGACTCTATTAAACTGCAATATCTTGATTGAGGAATAAAAAATAAATCATCAAATCCTCTAACTAAATCTGTTTTGTTAACAATATAATGCTCATATAATCCTGAAACTTTAGCAGGTAAATTAAATCTATTTACACCATAAAAATATTGCATACCAAACTGAGAGGCCCAACATAAAAATATAGTTGATTTAACATAGCTTTTAGTATATTTAAAAAACTCTTTTAGTTCTTCTATATAATCGACAGCTAGATAATTTAAATGTTCAAGAGGAGCACCAGTTACAATCATACCATCATAATGTTTTTCTTTAATTGAATCAAAAGAATGATAATATTGTTTAAAATAAGTAACTTTCTCAGCATCTTTGTTTTTAGTTGTTAAATAAATAAAATCTAATTCAACTTGAATTACAGGATTATCAAGAGCAATTATTAATTGGCGTTCTGTATCTTCTAAAGTAGGCATTAAATTTAGAATTCCTACTTTTACTTTAGGTTTTGTTTCATCTATTTTAGAAATAAAATCAACTTCATTTTTTAGAGTTTCTTTTACTTCTAAGTTTTTATCTAAGAATATTGCCATAGTTCACCTCTAAATAAATTATATTATAACTTATCTACTCCTATTATATCAAACTTTTAGAATTTTTAGACATATAAAATGTCAATATATGTAAAGATTAACGGTGATTTCTATGAGGGTTGCTCATAATTTCTAAAATTCTATCAAAATTATCATCAGAGGCAGCTTTGTTTCTTTTTATCATACCACAAGCATTACATTTATAAACTATTTTTAAAGTGTCTTTAGGCCCTTTTTCAATAGCAATAGCCTCAAGAACGCCATGACAATCACAAGCTCTATCACCAGGGTTAATATCTATGTGAAGACTTGACAAACACATAGGACAATGGTCACGAGCTGTATAATTTAAGGGAGATACCATAGAACCACAAACTAAGCATTCAAATGGTTCATCTATCATTGTAAAACGTTTATTTTCCATATTTGTTCCTCCATTCAGCAAGCGCTAAAAGCATTTCTTCCACAATAATTTTATTTACAGGATTTTTACCAATAGATTCTTTTAATATTTCTGAGACCTTATTTAAAGGTATATAAAACAAATGAAAGTTTCCCGCTTGTTCTTGAATATCTAAATTAGATTCTGAAATATTAAATGGTTCATCAGTAAAAATAGTATAGTAATAAATTTCTAAAAGACGATGGTTACTATTAATATTATCTTTTAGAAAATGTTTAATAAGAAAGAATGGCTCATAATTTAAACCTATATTTAAGCCTGTTTCCTCTTTGATTTCTCTTTGTAAACCAGCACTAAGACTTTCACCTGGTTCTAAATGACCGCCTGGAAACTGAATAGTATCAAAAGCTTCACCTAGTAGTATTTCATTTTTAGAGTTTATAATTAAAGCTTTAACTCGAACTATTTTGCTTTTAATGCTATTGGTATTTATATTTTCTTCATTAAATATTTTTACTTTCATAATTCTTCACTATTATAGTTTACCTTAAAATAAAAGATATTGCTAGCTATTTTTTTCTAGTTGACATTTTCTTTCTAACTAAATAATATCCTTCATCAAAAACACAGTAAGGCTCTGTTTTAATTGTAAAAATATTATCATTCCCTAAATAATCTATACTAATTCTAGCGTTTTTTGGTACATCATTAGTGGAAGCTATAACATTTTGGGCATTGCTTTTAATATAATAAAGATAATTGATTAAAGCTCCTTCTCTATTTAATAATCTTTTAAAACTTCGAATGTATGCTTCAAACTCTAGTCGACCAAAAGACTTTAAATTAAAATGCAAATAATCAGCAATATTAGATAAAAGAGCTATATCATAGCCTGGAGTTACAATTTTAGGAACATCTAGAACATCAGCAAAATGAATATTCACTTCAGTTTCTAAGAGTTTTTTTCGGAGAAGTAAATATTCTTCTTCACTTGTTAAGTAATTATTCGCGCGTTTAAAATAGTCTGGTGTATCATAGTAAAGACCAGATAAATTACAGTTATTTTGAAGACAGTATTCAAGAATTTTGCAATAATATTCATACACTTCTTCGGGTAATTCCTTTTTTAATCCTTTTATTAATTCATATAATGATTCGCGATACCAAGAACGGTTAAAATTAATATTAACATTAATAAAGTCTTTGTATGAAAGAGTTAAAATTAAAGCAAAACGTAATTTATATACGAAATATTGAAGTTCATTTATATCAAAGGCATCAATGGTAGTAGCTCCAGCATGAATTAAATTAAAAACTTGATCGCCACTAGATAAAACTGTTAAAGCTCTAATTATTTTAATATCTAAATTTTTTAATACTTCTTTAATACATTCAATAGTAACAAAATAACCACGACTGTACTCTTTGAAACTAGAACTATGATCGCCACCACAAATTATTATTCTTTTGCTTTCTTCAAGCGCTGCTTGATAATCAATGTTCATAAATTCTCCTTTAGATTTTGGCTAAAACATCTTCACAGAATTTAGTAACTTCGCCTGTTGTTTTAGAAACCATACAATCAAATAATTTCATGAAATCAAGATTTTCTTCACTTAGAATTTTAGGTTCATTAAAAAATTTACTAAATAATTCATATAACTTAAAGTTACTATAATTAGAAGTTAAATCAAAATTTATAAGAATAGATACTAAAAGCTCTAATAAATATTCTGCTAGTTCTCTTGCATTAAACTTTCTTTTAATACCATCAATATCTAATAAAGTAATACTATCTCCAACTAAAATATTAGAACTATGGTAATCAAAGTATTTTAAACCATGCTCATTTAACTTTATATATACTTCAATTAAATCATGAATCCATCTAAGTCTTTTTTCAAGAGCAATATAACAATTTAGAGCATTATATAAAACAGGATTGGAATTAAAATAATAAACGTAGCCAAAATTATTGTTATATAAACCTTTAATATGTGCTAATTGTTTTATAGCTAATTTTTCTAGTTTGGTGATTAATTCAATTTGCCAAGCTTTTTCAGAATCTTTTTTAGAGAAAGGTTTATAAACTAGACCATTTAATAAAATTGGTAAAGGCTTAGATTCATTTTGATATTTGAATGGTGGTTTTAAAATCTGACCTTCATTTTCTAAAGTCTTGGAATCAATAGTCAAAAACTCCATATTATCCCCTCTTTAATTTTTCAGTTAATTACTTTAACACAAACACTTGCAAAAGTCAAAATAAATGATATAATAAATATATGTTTTATGGCTCGTTGGTGAAGTGGCTTAACACATTGCCCTCTCAAGGCAACATTCACGAGTTCGAACCTCGTACGAGTCACCAATTAAGCATTTTAAAAGAGAACTTTTGTGGTTCTCTTTTTTAATTTAAAATTCTCTTACCTGCTCAAACCATGATTCCCATTTTTTTGTTTCTATTTTAAGTGGCGAATTTTTCATAATAATGCTTATAGCTGTATAAATATCATCTCTTTCTATAGTTTCAATATTATCTAATCTATTTATTTTTTCAATGAAATTTATAAGCGAATTTTTTATTTCTTCTTCGGTAGTAGCCTTTTTGATGTTTTTTAAGCAGATTTTATAAGCACTAGTGGCTTTTTTCTCATTTTTACTTTCCCACTCTGAAAAAGGAATACCGTAATTAGTTTCAAACCAGAGTGGGTCTCGAAGTTTGCTAATCGATACAAATTTAAATTCTCTTTCTTTTTTTAATATTTTAATTTCTTCTTTAAATTTTCTTCCAGCTAGTTCATCAATATTAATAGCAATAAATTCTTTTAAATTTTTCCATGTATTTAGATTTGGCATTCCCTTTAAATTAGGAGAATCCCATATTCCTATTTTTTCAAGATTTTTGAAGTCTTTCAATATTTCTACATTAATTACATGGCCAATAAGATATAATTCTTTTAAATTTGGAAATTGTAATAAACTTTTACAATCAAAAGGCTGATTTAAAGGAGATAAATTAATTTCAACTGCTGTTGCAGTTTTTAATTCTTTAAATTCTGGTAATATATAACTATTTACTTTTTCATCATAAGCTGGACTGAATTGTAATCTAGTAACTTTAAGACATTTTTTAATCTTATAATTATAAAGATTCCCTTCTAATTGAAGCCAATAAATGTTTTTTCCTAAAGTCAATTTCATTTTATTATCTTGTATTCCAATATGTAATCGATAGATATTAGCTTCTGTCAAATCTAAATCCATATTTTTAGTTGGAAACCAATAAAAATCTTCTATTACTCTTTTAATAGACCAATTTATGAAACCTGTATCATTACCATAATAAATTAAAAATCTTGGCCAATCACCAAAAGGATACCTATCTTTACATTCATAATAGCAGTATGGAGTATAAAATTCATTAAAAGCATCCCAATTAATTACATCATTTTCATTTACCCAAGCATCAATATGTCCATTAGTTCTGCCTTTAACTCCAATTGAAAAACTACCTTGACTACTATCTATTATAGCTTTATGACTATCTTTGCCTGTTAATGATATAGTTAGCTCTTTGTTATTAAACCATAATTCTTTATTTTCTCTTGCATTACTATTTCTAACTTTTTTTAGCATATATTCTCCTAATCTTTATCTTTATTAATACTTAAGTCATAATAAATTTTTAGAATTAGATGAATTAATATTTCGCCTTTAAAATTTCTAATCTATTAAGCATTTTATCTTTACCTAAGATATTCATGATATCATAAAGATTAGGAGTCATACTACTAGTAGTTAAAACTACTCTTATAGCAGTAGTAAAATCAGCAACATTACCTTTGTAATTATCAGGATGTTCTTTATAATTTTTCATATCACTAGCATAACCCATTTTTTCGCATAGATTTTTTATTTTATTAAACCATTCATCTTGAGTATCATTTTCATCATAAACATTATTTAGATATTCTGTCATTATATTAATTATCTCATCTTTATCATAAATTTTCCCAAATTCATAATTTAATTCTTTATCCCATTCACTATCAAATATATACCAAATCTTTGAAAATATGGAAGCATAATTTTCATAATCTTTACGAGGTTTTTTTGTTTCTCTTTCAATGTTTAAAAAGGCAATAGTTTTATCTTTATTTTCACTGATTAAATTAAAGACATGTTCATCATATTTTTCAGCCCATTTTAAATAAGCTTCATATAAATCAGTAGATGTCATCTTAGATAGATAATTTTTAGAAATATTATCAAGTTTATCTAAGTCAAATAAAGCGCCATTAGAACTCATTTTTTTAGGACTAAATGGAAATTCATAAAAAGGTGTATCAGGATGACTAGTGCGCCATTCCTCAAAATTGGAATTAGCAATTGTTAAAACTGCATCTATAACTGCGATAGTTGGATAGCCCTTTTCTTCATAAAAGAACATTAAAGCCTCAGGATCTTTTCTTTTACTAATTTTACGAACAGTACCTGTTTCAGCATCTTTTTTTAATATTAAAGAAGTATGAATGTATTTAGGCATTTTATAGCCAAAAGCTTTAAATAGCTCAAAATGAAGTGGAACACTACTCATCCATTCATCTCCGCGAACAACATGAGTTGTATGCATTAAGTGATCATCTACTAAATGAGCAAAATGATAAGTAGGTAATAAATCCCCGCTTTTCATGATAGGAACATCTAAATCATTTTCAGGAAATTCAATTTTTCCTTTAGTTAAATCTTCAAAAATAAATTTTTTATTATAATCGCCAGTTGATTTAAAGCGAACTACAAATTTTTCGCCATTATTAATTTTAGTCGCTGCATCCTCAGGACTTAAATCACGATATTTAGCATATTTGCCGTATATACCTATTCTTTTTTTGCTTTTAGTTTGATATTCTCTAATTTCATTTATTTCGTCAGGAGTTAAAAAACAAGGATAAGCTCGTCCAATACTAATTAAATGTTTTATAAAAGTATGGTATATTTCTATTCTCTCACTTTGAATATATGGTCCATAGTTACCTACTATTTCATTATTATACTCGTATTCATCAGGATAAATATTATAATATTTTAGAGTATGATGAATAAAATCAACAGCTCCTTCAACAGTACGCGCTTGGTCTGTATCTTCGTTTCGTACATAAAATACTCCTTCGCTACCCTTAGCTAAAACATAATTAATGACAGCGCTCATCATGTTACCAATATGCATAAATCCTGTAGGACTTGGAGCAAAACGTACTACTTTAGCACCTTCTTTTAAGTTTCTATTAGGATAAGTTTGTTCATAATCCTCAGGCGTTTTAGTTATGTTTGGAAATATTAAATCTGCAAGTTCTTTATTAGTCATATTTATTCCTCTTTTCTTTATTTATTGTATCTAAATTTAGGAAAAAAGTAAATATTTAGTTTACATTTTGAAAGCTATAATATAAAATATTAACTACAGAAAGAGGAATAAAATGACAAAATCATATAATACTATTTTAATTAAAATTAAAACTGGCAAAATAAGTCCTGAAAAGTTAAGGCAATTAGAAATTCCTAATTATCAGAAAATAATTTTATTAGTGGCTTGTTATCAAGCAATGGGAACACCAAAATGTCAAATATTTGAATTATTAAATATCGCAAAATCGAAAAATACTAATAATAAAGGAATGCTAAGTATTTTAAGTTCTCTTAAGAAATTTATTAATAATGGAACTTTTGATATTCTATATTATCGTGAATTATTAGATGGTGCTACTTTAGATGTAGCAGAGGAAGTTGAAGCTTTAACAGAAGAAAATACAAATGATATTTTTGTTCAAGAATTAGATTTGTTACTAATGAGAGAATACTATCAAGAAGTAGTTAGACTTTGTGGAGCTAGAACTTATTATGAGAATCCAAGTGTGCAAAAAAGACAAATGGAAGCTTTAATAAAATTAGGCAGATTAAATGATGCAATAAAAATAGGTATTCGTCCTTGTTTTAAAGAGATACCTAGTATTCAAGCTTTATTAGTGAAATTATTAATAGAACTTGGTTATTTAGAAGAAGCTTTTTTAATAAGTACTCAAGAATGCTTTTTAGAAGATTTAGCAATGAATGCTTTAGCTACCAGAGCAAATAATTTAATGGATGAACAATCTAGTCAGTTGGCAATTCCAACATTTGATGATACTTTATTAGATAATATAAATAATCCTCAGCTTTAAACTGAGGTTTTTTTATAAGTCTTTATTATTCTTTAAAAATTCTCTTAAAACTTTAGTTAATGCTCTTTTTTCAATACGTGAGACATAACTTCTTGATATATGAAGTTTTTTAGCAATTTCTTTTTGAGTTTCTTCATCGTTATTTGATAAACCATATCTTTTTATTAGTATTTCTTTTTCACGAGGATTTAATATTTTAAAGTATTCTTTTAAAAGATGAATATTATCTTTAATATGGAGTGAATCTGCAATATCCATAGAATCATCTTTTACTACATCTATTAAATTTACTTCATTACCATCTTTATCATAACCAATTGAATCATTTAAACTAATAGTAAGACCATTTTTCTTATTGCTACGAAAATGCATTAGGATTTCATTTTCAATACAACGAGCTGCATAGGTTGTAATTCTGGTTGCTTTACTACTTTTGTAGGAATCAATACCCTTTATAAGACCAATAGTACCAATACTGATTAAATCATCAGTATCTGAGACACCATTATCAAATTTTTTAACAATATGAGCAACTAATCTTAAATTATGTTCAATTAGTTTATTACGTGCTTCTTTATCACCGTTTAGCATAGCGGCTATAGCCTGTTCTTCTTCTGTAAAACTTAAAGGTTCTGGGAAAACTCCATTAGAATAACTTCCTGTAAAGAAAAGCATATCTTTAATAATATTTAAAATATT
Source organism: uncultured Erysipelotrichaceae bacterium (assembly GCA_948444795.1). GTDB lineage: Bacteria > Bacillota_I > Bacilli_A > RF39 > UBA660 > MGBC108787. The sequence continues at coordinate 12,880 of CAOJUX010000027.1, forward strand.
TAGAAACATTATTTCACTTCCTATTTAAATATTATTCGATTAGACTATATTCTATTTATAAAATTTTTGTAACAAAAAAAATCTCTAGTAAATATACTAAAGATTATTATCTTTTTGCATTAAAAATTCATGGATTATTTCTTCTTCATTTTCCATCTCAATTTCTTCAATGCGATCAACACGACATTTTTCAGAGATTAAAATGGATTCTACTTTTTTTACAGCATCTTCTAAATTATCATTTATAACTACATAATTATATTTATTTATTTCATTTATTTCTTGATAAGCCCTTCTAAATCTTTTAATTATTTGATCAGCATCTTCAGTATTACGGGCTTTAATACGTTCTTTAACAATTTCCATTGAAGGAGCCATAATAAATATTAAAATTGTTTCAGGAAATTGTTCTTTTATTTGTTTAGCTCCTAAGACGTCTATTTCTAAAATAACATCTAGACCAGCATTTAATTTAGTTTCTATCTCTTTTTTAGGAGTTCCATAATAGCAACCATATTGCACTTGAGCATATTCTAAAAATTCATTATTTTTTATTTTAGCTTCAAATTCTTCTGGTGTTACAAAATAATAATCTTTACCATTTTGTTCTTTACCTCGCATAGGTCTTGAAGTATAAGAGATTGATAAATATAGGTTTTTATCTCTAGTAAGTAATTCTTTTATAACTGTGCCCTTACCAGCACATGTAGTTCCAGATATAATAATTAAACTTCCTCTTTTTTGTGTCTTTATCATTATTTTAACCCTTTCGTTTTTATTTAATTTACCATAATTAATTTGATTTGGCAATGAAAAAAGATATCAATTAAGATATCTCAATAAAGAATTTTTCGATACTAGTTTCTAAAATAACACTAATTTTATATAAATCATAAATTGATATAGTACAATTATCAGGCTTGGTTTCTAATAAATTTAAATATTCTTCTTTAATTTCTGTGTAGTTACTAAGTTCTTTTGTAGTTAAACCTTTTTGCTCACGATATTTCTTGATATTATTGGCAACAGTTTTATACATACTTTTATTAAATTCATATTTGTTTTCCATTGGTACACCTCAATATATATTGTACTATTTTATTCCTAAAATATAAAGTATTTATTCGATAAAAAATTTATCCATTGGTATATTTAAAACGATAGAAATTTTATAAAGAGTATTTAGAGACATGCCCTCTTTTCCAAACGTTGTTTCAAATCTTCGTAAAAAATCATTGGAGACACCGATATCAATAGCTAGTTGTTCTTGAGTTATACCAGCCATTTTACGATATTTTCTGACATTTCTAGCTACTACCCCTATTATATCCTGATTAAAACTAAAATCTCTTTTAAATGTTGTCATCTTATTATTCACTCTCCATTACTATTTTACTAGTTTAAGAGATTTTATTCTATGAAGTAATACTTCCCTTTTAATGTCTTTTCCCTTTTATTATATTATAAATTATTAAGACTATTTTAACAAGATTAATTCATTACTCTTTTAAACATCCGCTCTAAATCATAAATGCTAAATTTAATAATTGTAGGACGACCATGAGGACAGTTATAAGGATTATCACATAAAACAAGTTCATTTAAGAGTTCTCTTATTGCTTCCATAGAAATATGCATGTTGGCTTTAATACTCATTTTACAAGCTAGAGTTATAGCAATATTTTCGTTAAATTTAATTGGGTCAAATTTATCTTTATTAATAATTACTAAATCAATTATTTTGCGAACTGATTCCTCTTCTTTTCCTTCTAAAATCCAGGTTGGATGACCAAGTATTTTGATTGTGTTAACTCCGAATTCTTCAGCAATAAAGCCCATATCTGTAAGAACTTTTAAATTATCTTTTAATATTAAGTATTCACTAGTTGATAATTCAACAGTAATGGGAATTAATAAATTAGTAGTTGTAACAGTTCTATTTCTTAGAGCTTTCATGTAACGTTCATAATTAATGCGCTCCTGAGCGGCATGTTGATCAATTAAATAAATTCCGGCTTCATTTTCAGCGATTATATATGTACCGTGAGCTAAACCAATAGGATTTAAAACTAAAGATTTTAACTCTTTGTTAATTATTATTTCGGGACTACTTTTAAGTTCAGGACTATTAGTTTCAGGATTGCTTTCAATTTTAAAATCCAATTCGGTTTGGATAGGCTTTTCTTCACTCTTTTTTACCATGTTTGAAACGATATTTTTAATAACATCATCTTTGATAATATTCACAGTTTCATTTTTTAAAGCACTTGGAATAAGTAAGTTGCTATATAATGTATCTTTAAGGGTAGTATAAATTAAATCATATAAATCATTCATTTTACTAAGTTTTATATCTTGTTTTGTAGGATGAATATTAACATCTACTAAAGTAGGATCGGCATTTATTTTTAAAATAACTACTGGGTATTTTCCTTCAGGTTTATAAGTATAATAAGCATCATTTATAGCGCGGTTTATATCCATATTTTTAATTACACGATCATTTACAAAGGTATTAATATCATTCCGATTTGATTTTAATATTTCAGGTTTACAGATAAATCCATATATATCAAAGTCATTATTACTTGCTTGGAATTCGAGCATTTTATTACTGATATTTAAACCATATATTTCATGAATAGTTTTTAAAAGATTAGCACTACCACTTGTTTTTAAAATAACTTTGCCATTATTAGTTAAAGTAAATTTAATACTAGGATAGGCTAGAGCAAGCTTTTCTATTAAATTAACACAATTATAGTTTTCTGTGTTTTCACTTTTTAAATATTTAAGGCGAGCTGGTGTATTATAAAATAAATTAGTGACAGTAATATCTGTACCTTTTCGTAATTCACAACTAGATTCTTCTATTAATTCGCCACCTTTAATATGAATATAGCTAGATGAAATTCCATCACTAGTTTTTAAAATAACTTCTGCGACACTAGCAATAGATGGTAGCGCTTCACCTCGAAATCCCATAGTATCAATGAAAAATAAATCATCATCACGAATTAATTTACTAGTTGCATGTCTTCCGAAAGCTAATTTAGCATCAGAACTATCCATACCACACCCATCATCTATAACATTGATAGATTCTAATCCGCCTTTTATTAAATGAATAATAATGTTATTAGAAGAAGCATCAATACTATTTTCAACTAATTCTTTTACAATACTAGAACATTTTTCGACAACTTCACCAGCAGCAATCTTGTTAGCAAGATTCTCACTCATAACATGAATTTTACTCATAATTTTCTCCACTTATATTTGGTCTTATTTCAGGTATTTCTATATTTGATAATACTTGGCAGGTATTTTTAACATTAATAAAGCCAATTCCAGGGATAATTAAATCACTATTGTTAGGAACTATAATTGGTAAAGTAAGTTTCTTATTGTTTTTATATATTCTTTTAACAGAGTTATCTGTAGTATAGATGGTTATACTATTAGGTTCTGTAAAAAAGAATTCAAAATTATTATTAATAATTATAGTTGTTTCTTTAGTAATATTAAATGTTATAGGCTTTATTTCATTATTTAGAAGCTTATAATTTACATTTGAATAATTAAAACCAGGAGTATCATATATTATATAATCATCTATACGAATTTTAATAAAATCTAAAGTAGTATTAGGTTTATTACTTGTAACTATTTCTTTATTAATATTATTCTTTTTTAAGATACTATTTATAAATGTTGATTTGCCAGAATTAGTTATACCCATTACATAACAAGTTTTTATATTATACTTAGTAAGAGTTTTAAAAATATTTAGATTATAATAATTATTTTTATTACTCATAAATATTATATCTTCATTAATGTCATAAACTTGATTTAACCAAGATTTGATTTTAGAAAACTTCATATCACGTCTTAAAATATCACTTTTGCTAATTACTAAAACTTTTCTAAGAGTGATTTTCTTAAAAATATCTAAAGTGTATTTATTTAAATTTAAATAATCAATTAAAAAGAAAACTAATCCCCTACTTTTATTAACTTTAGTTAAAATTCTTTCTTCATCAACTGTTTCGTTGGGCTTTATTTCGCCATAATTTTTAAGACGAAAGCAACGCATACAGTAGTCATTTTTGATATTTGGAGTATAACCACTTGCTTCTTTATTTTCATATTCAAGAACTGTGCCACATCCAATACATTTTTTAATCATAAAACTCACCTTTTATTAAAATATTTTTTCTTTTTAATCTGCGATAAAGAAACTTTTCGAAAAAACGATTAATCTTAGTTCCAAATTTTTCATATTCACCTATAGGACTAATTAAAATTGAGGTAATACCAATTTTATTAGCTCCATAAATATCTGTTAGTAATTGGTCACCAATAGCGGCAATCTCATGTTCTTTAAATTTATAAGTTGCCATTATTTTTAAATATTTCTTTTTAAAAGGTTTATGAGCAGATGCTGCAACATCAACATTTAATCCTTCTTTAAAAGGAATTAGTCTTTTACGATTACTATTTGATATAATTATTACTTTAAAATCTGTTTCTAAAAAGTGAAATAATTCCTTTACTTTCTTAGTTGGAGTATCTGTTTTAACAGGTACTAAAGTATTATCTAAGTCAAATAATAAACATTTAATTCCCCTTTTTTTTAATTTATGATAATCTATGTCGTAAATATTTTTTTGGTATATATCTGGTATAAAATTTTCCATAACTTTCTCCTCTTTATAATTATAACATACCTAAAGAAAAAATCTACAATATTGTAGATTAATTTCGACCTTGGTTTTTTGCTAATTGTACTGCATCAGTAATTTCAATTCTTTGATAGTCATCAAAAGTTAGGGCTTCACTATATAGTTTTGTATTATTTGGCATACCACTTTTGATCCAGGCATCAAGTATTTCAGCTTTTTCTTCTGGTGTTATGACTACTAGACTTTTTAATATGGGCATTAAAGTTTCAAACTCGCCTCTTTTTAAGCCTTCGATTGTTGCCCTTCTTTCAATCCATTGGTCACATATAAAGCCAGTAACAGGTGCTGTATCTTTTAAATTTAATAAATTATCTTGCATAATTACACTCCTTAGAGGTAGTATAACAGAAGATAATGAAATAAGCAATTATTTTAAAGCACTTAAAACGTTACTTATTAAATCTATATTATCAATAGCATCACTTATTTTATCTGTTGTTCTTAATTTATATTTGATTTTCATGTCCTCTTTAAATTTTTTTACATTTAACGAATCGCGATTAAGCTCTTTTAACCAATAAGAATTTTGTTTTAGTAAATCCCACATTTTAGGATCTTTTTTTAACTCTAATATTGTTTCTACTTGCATAGTTAATCCTCAAAGAATTTATTAATTGGTCTTGGAATAGCTGGACCTTTAATATTGCCAACTGCCTCACCTGTTTTACTAGTTAGTTCTTGAACTAGGCCTAAAGCTTTTTGGGCGGTATTAATATGTTTTTGGACAGAATCCATATCAATATTTTTAACAATGTTTGTAATACTTCCTAAACTAGAACTTGATGTTGTAGTTTGATTAAAATAAGTTTTCCAAGCACGATCATCTTCGCCATATATATCATAAATTTCATAAAGTTTTTGCCAAGAAGCTTCACCATTTTTAATACTTCCGATTAGTTCAGGATGATTTTTAGCAAAATTTTTAAATGATTCTTTTTTATCCATAATAATCACCACTAAAATATATGTTTTTAAAAAATATTTATGAAATTAAAAAATCTAGTAAATACTAGACTTAAATATTCATAGTTTTAGATTCTTCTACTTCACGACTTATACTTAAAATATCATCTAACATTTTATATTGTAATACTAATTTTGAAGCTGGTATTTTTATAGGATCTTTATGCCAAGCAAATCTAGAAGCATCAATTTTTAATTCTCCGTTTGGTAAAGCAATCATAGTTTTGTCATTTTCTTTAACTTCAACTTCTGGTCTAACGCTTGGGTCAACATATGTAACACGATTATGCGAACGATTAGCAGCCATAAAGGTATATAAACCATTAACAGGATCTACTGTAAGTTGGTTACCTAACCATCCAGGTGAGGCAAAAGTTTGCCCGCTTAGTCCTAGCCAAACCTCAGAATCACTTTGCTTAGGATATTTAGAATAACAAAGGTAACCTAAGTGTTGAACATAATTAGTTCCATCAGATTTAAGATGTCCTGTTCTATTTTTACCAATTTCCGCAATACTTGCGCTAGATAGTACTTCACCATTTATTAACCCTGTTGCTAAATTAGACATATCATGAGGCGTAGAAAACAAACCAGCATGACCAGATAAATTGCCATAAGGTTGTCCCATAATACGTGCTTTAGCATCATATGCTATTCCCTCTTTAGCTTCAGTAGTAATAATATGACGTCCATCCTTATATAATTTGCTATCTAAATTAGTACTTGCAACAAGACCAATTTTGTTTTCAGGTATAGCTGCATAAGTGCTACTCATACCCATAGGTTCTAAAACTTCACTATTTAAGAAATCATAATAATTCATATTTGTAACACGTTCAATGACATATTTTAAAACCATAGCCCCCATATCAGTATAAGGGTTCATATCTTTATTAAAATTTTCATTAACTCTAATATCAAAAAGTATTTCCTCAGCCTCAGCACGACTATCTTTTGCATCAAGGCGACCATTAGTCATTAAAGGAACACGAAAAGATAATAAATCAAAAACAGTAACACCATTTAAATTAGTAAATTCAGGAGCATAACTTGTAATACTAGCATTTAAATCTAAAATACCTTCTTCAACTAACTTTAAAATACTGATACTAGTAAATATTTTTGTAACACTTGCTAAATCAAAAATAGTTTCTTCTGTCATTTTTTCAGGAGTATATATTATGCTCCCATTATTTTCTAATGATACTTCTTTTTTATTACCAGCAATAATTGTTTCATGGTAAAGTGGAGTACCATAGCTTAATATTAAACCAGGTGTCATAGCTTTTTTATATACTAAATCTTGAATTGCTTCTGTTACGCCAGAACGATCAAATAAAATTTTACGAAGTTCTTCTGGTGTAGCATCTGGATTAGCTTTTATAATTTCTAAAACTGGTTTTAAAAATTCGTAGTAATCAGCTTTAGCATACAAGTCAGTTTGATTTGGTCCTGCTCCAAAATTTTGATTATAATATAAACTATCAACATATCTTTCTAAAAAATCATTTAAATAATTATTCATATTTTTCTCCCATTAAATTTGCTATTCTAAACAATTTGGCTTATTTCTATAAGCCTTATTTTCATTTTTTACTATTTCATAATATTCATTGTTATCTGTAATGATTAAAGCGGTAGGCATAAATGATGAAGCTAATAAATTTTCTTTATTTATTAAAATTGTAAAAAACACCGTATTTGACATGAACCCCGTTTCTTGGACATAGAAACGAGGTTTTTATATGAGTAAATT
>CAOJUX010000028.1 GCA_948444795.1 uncultured Erysipelotrichaceae bacterium
ACATATTTATATCCATTCTTATCGGGAAACTCTTCCTTTTTTTCTCCATCTACTATTACTGCTAGTGTTATATCGCCTTTACTAAAGTTTGGTACTTTTCCTTCTAGTATATTAAATGTTTTACTTACCTCAAATAATGCAAAACTTCTATATACTAAAATACCCCCCCCCCAGTACTAGGACTAGGGCTATTACGCTTAGGAGGGTGTATTTTAGTTTTTTATTCTTTTCATATTTTTTCATTTTTCTTCCTCCTATTTTCTATACCTATTATAACCTACTATTATTCATAATTCAATTAGTAATAATAGAAAAAAGTAGATTTCTCTACTTTATTTTTCTTCACCACAATTTGGACAAACTTCTTTTTTGCCTTTAACAACCATTAAAGAATTACATTTCTTGCATAACTCTCCAGTTGGTTTATACCAAAGGGCCATATCACAATCTGGATAATTACTGCATCCATAAAATATTTTGCCTTTTCTAGTACGTTTAGCAACTATTTTTCCATCACATTTTGGACAAGTTGCAAAAGTCGTTTCTTCTTTTTCTTCCTTTTTTATGTACTTACAATTAGGATAATTAGAACAAGCTATAAACTCTCCATATCTTCCATTGCGAATTACAAGATCACTAGAGCATTCAGGGCAAACCTCTCCAGTTCTCTCAGCTTCCTTTTTCTCCATTTTATCAAAAGCTTCTTCTACACAAGGCTCAAATTTATCATAAAATTCTCGTAATACTTTAACATTATTGATTTTATCATCAGCTATTTTATCCAAATCAGTTTCCATCCTACTTGTATATTCTACATTTACAATATTACTAAAAAATTCTTGTAATTTATCTGTTGTTTCAATACCTATTTTAGTAGGAATAAGTTTTTTATCTTCTAAAATAACATAACCTCTATCTTTAATAGTTGTAACAGTAGCTGCATATGTACTAGGTCTACCTATCCCTAAATTTTCCATTTCTTTAATTAAACTACTTTCTGTGAATCTTGGAAGTGGTTTTGTAAAATGTTGCTCTTTTATTATTTCATTTGAGATTATAGTATTACTTTGATAATTTTCAAAATCTGGTAAGATGGTATCGGTTTGTTCTTCAAAAATTTCATAAACTTTTAAGTAACCAGGGAATCTCATAATACTACCATTTGTTTTAAATAAATATCCATTATTTTCTAGATTAACTGTAGTATTAGTAAATTTAGCATTAGCCATTAAAGATGCTAGCGCTCTTATGTATATTAGATTGTATAGTTTATATTCATCAGGTGTTAAATATTTTTTTAATGATTCTGGACTACGCATTATACTAGTTGGTCTAATACCTTCATGAGCATCTTGCATATTCTTAGTATTTTTACTTTTTTTAATAAATCCAATATATTCAGGGCCATAGTTTTTCTTTATATAATCAAAAGTTTCATTTACAAATACATCACTAACACGTTCTGAATCTGTTCTCATATAAGTAATTAAACCTACAGTTTCAGCTCCAATATCTACACCTTCATATAATTTTTGGGCAATACGCATAGTCTTTCCAGGAGCAAAATTTATTTTACTTGCAGCCATTCTTTGAAGAGTTGATGTTTTAAAGACTGGTTTAGCTCGTCTTTCTGAATCTGTTTTTTTTATATCATCTATTTTAAAAGCATTTGAAAGCTTATTTATTACCTCTGTTGCTTCAACATCACTATGTAACTCTATTTTTTTACCATGATATTTTTCTAGTTCTGCATTAAAATCTTTAAAATCAGCTGTAATAGTCCAGTATTCAGTAGGAATAAATTTTTCAATTTCTCTTTCACGATCCACAATAAGTTTTAAAACTACACTTTGTACTCTTCCAGCACTTTTTCCACCAGTTTTTGATTGCATTAATTTACTTAATCTAAAACCAATTATTCTATCTAGTATTCTTCTGGTTTCTTGACTTTTAACTAAATTATCATCTATTTTACGTGGATTATCTATAGCATTTTTTACAACATCTTTTGTTATTTCATTAAACACTACTCTACTATAATTATCATTCAAATCTAAAGCATCCTTCAGATGCCAAGAAATTGCTTCTCCTTCACGATCTGGATCTGTTGCCAGATAAACATGACTAGATGCACTTGATAATTTTTTTAAAGCATTTATATCTTTAGTTTTTCCTTTTATAGCAACATATTTTGGAGTAAAATCTCCTTCCACATCTACTCCAAGTCCAAATTTCCCACTAGTTGCTAAGTCCCTTATATGTCCTTTACTAGATACTACTTTATAATCATCTCCCAAATATTTTTCAATAGTTTTAGATTTGGCTGGAGATTCTACTATAACTAATTTTTTCATATTATTTCCTTTCTAGTTTTCTGTTATTAAAACATCTTCTTCATATTTCTTAAGACCATCATTTAAATATTTAAAGTAATTATTCTCTATTGCTTGATTACTCATTTTAATTTTATTACTTATTTCCTTATTATATTTCATTATTTCTTCATTAGTATAAGTATCTGTATCTTTATAAGTTATTTTTCCACTTGTAGCATTATATATTGCCTTATCATTTTCCCAAGAACCATCTGCTAAAATAACTCTATTTTTGTAAGAATTTATATATTCATTTGATAAAATATCTTCTCCAACATAAAGTCTTGGATCATATTCTAAATCAAATAAATTAGCAATTGTTGGTAAAATATTCATATATGATGTATATTGATCAAATGATTTAGCTTCTAAATTTTTATTATAAATTACAAATGGGGTTTTATCTACGTTATTATATACATTTACATCATATGATAATGCTTTATTTATATCATTATTATTAAGACCATATGGATAGTGATCACCATATAATACAATAACTGTATCATCAAGAACATTTTTCTCTTTTAAAAGTTCTAAAAGTCTATTTAAAGCATTATCAAGTTCTTTTAATTTAGACATATATCTTTTTAAATTAGTGGGATAATTTGGATCAAAAATACCTGTATATTTATCTCCAAATTCACTTGATGCATAATATGGTTGATGACTTGTTACTGTCGTAATCCATGACATAAATGGTTTTGTAGTATCAATATGTTCCATAGCTTTTTCCATTAATAGTACATCACTTGGCCATTCTTCATAAGCTTCATTATAATCTATTCCAAGATCAGTTACACCATAAAATTTACTTCCCATATTTTTATGGATTGTACTTCGATAATAATATTTTTCAGTATAATTATGATATGAACTAGTTTCATATCCTTTTTTATTAAATAAATTAAATATACTTTCATAATATTCATTATTTTTATAATTATTAGCAGTACATGTTCTATATATACTAAATAAACTTATCATTCCACTCATTTCATTATTGCCTGTTGAACAAGAATTTCTTGGTGAATAAGAATTTTTAAAACTCCATCCATCATTATATATCTTATTAAAAGTAGGATAATATTCTGGATGCAAAAATATTTCATTTACTGATTCCATCATAATAACAATTAAATTCTTATCTTTAAATAAACCTGTATATTCATTTTTGTCTGGTATATCCTGACTCATAAAGTAATTATTTAAGGTTTTATATATTCCATTTGTTTCTTCTTCATTTAGTTTTAACCAAGCAGTGTCATCTATTATTCTAGTATAATCAGTAATATCTTCAGAAGTTATTTCTTTTTTTTCTTCTAAAATAAATTCTTCTTCATCTGGTTTTATAAGTGTTGTCTTTACATCTAATAGGCCAAATGTAGAAATGCCAAATTGATTAACACTTATATTAGGATTCTCTGGATTTTTAAATAACGCATATGTAGATTCCATTTGAAGATTGTTTTGCATAAAATTAGCAGTTAATGATATATAATAAACTAAACTTGTTATACTAATTAAAATTAATGAAACTAAAATAGATTTTTTACTTCTTCTTTTTGCAAATTTAGTATTTTTTTCTTTATAATAATTTTTAAATATTTTTTTTTCGCCAAAAATTTTATAAATAATATATAGAATAAAAGGAACTAACATTGTATAAAATAATGGGTTAAATGAGTCAAAATAATCTTTGATATATTCTTTAACTGCTCCTAGCTGACTGCTAGTTCCAAGAGATACATAAACTCCTAAATAGTTTTCAAATCCTGCTTGCATAATAGCATAAATAGTTGCAATAAGCAAAACTATTCCTGATATAATATTATTTATTTTATCAGACAAAAACTGTTCTATAAATGAAACTAGCAAAGAAATTATATTACATCCTATAAATATTCTAAATACCGCCCAATCAAATATAGACATTTTAAGAAGTAATCTAAATAATATTTCTATAATAAATAATGGTATTAAAATAGAAATATAATTTTTAAACAGTTTGTTCTTCAAAATCTTCATTTCTTATTACACCACCTTTTTCTATTAAATCATGAACTGGCTTATATGTAAATCGATAATTTTTTAAAACCCCATATTTTTCAATATTTTGTAAATGTAATTTAGTTGGGTAACCTTTATGTTTAGAAAATCCATATTCAGGATACTTTTTATCTAAAGCATACATATCACGATCTCTTGTAACTTTAGCAATTACACTTGCTGCGGCAATTGATAAAGATAAAGCATCACCATGAATTATACTTGTAGATTCATACTCCATATCAAGTTTCATTGCATCAATTAAAATATGTTCAGGTTTAATATCTAAATTGTTAATTGCTTTTATCATTGCAAGACGACTTGCTTCATAAATATTTACTTCATCAATAACCTTGGGAGAAATTTTGCCGATTCCTATACTTATAGCATCACGCATAATTATATCATAATATAAATCACGTTTTTTTTCACTTAACTTTTTAGAATCTGTTAAACCTTCTAATTTATAGTTTTTAGGAAGAATTACACAAGCTGCTACAACATCCCCAACAAGTGGTCCTCTTCCCACCTCATCAACGCCAGCGATTAAGTTTATACCTTGCTTATATAATTTTTTTTCATATTTTAATAAATCTACTTCTTTTTTTGTCACTATTACACCTCAAAGTTAATTGTAACATATTTTTTAAATAATAATAATTAATTTTGTAATTTTCTAAGTAATAGTTCTTCATCCTCATCTTTTAATACTACTATATTACTAGGAGCAATTTGCGGAATTATAAGAGGCAGAGATTCAGGAATAAAATTACGATTAAATAAATCTATTTCAAATTCAGTAAAAGCAGTAACAAAAATATTTTGAGCATTATAATTTTGTTTCAAAAAAGGAAATATTATATCATGTTCAAAACAAGAAAAATAAGCAATCATTAATTTACTATTATCATTTACATAAGAATTTGCATATGCTAATACCTCTTCTTCATCATTATATATATGCAAAGCATTTGGAAATGTGTCTTTTCCTTTTTCATAAACATAATCATTACAATAATAAGCATATAAACCGCTTACTAAATCCTTGCCTCGATTTTTGTATATAAAATTGCTGCAATATTTATTCCATAACTTTTTTCTAAAATTTTTAAATATTTTAAATAATATCTTGATTTAGGAGCATCTGCTATTAAAACTAATTCTTTCATAAGCTTAACCTTTCAACTTAATAGTTATAATAACATTTTAATTTTAGATTGTAAAGTTATCTATCAAAGGTAATACCTTTTATATATTCCATCTTTATATCGTTAATTATTTTATTACTTATCCTTTCATAATCAGGCTCCCCTTGCCTCATCGCTCCTATTTTTTTAGCTATTTTTTCATATACTTCTAACATATCATCAACGTTATCTAAATCATATCTTTCTTTTAGAATATCTTTATAATAAAGATTTAAAGTTTTTAAAATATACACTGCTACATCATCTACGGGTAATATTTCTTGTTTAATACTTGTGAAAGATGCTAAATTAAGAGCAACATTTTGATCATCTAATTTCGGCCATAAAATACCTGGAGTATCTAATAGTTCAATATTATAGGGAGTTTTTAGCCATTTAATATTTTTAGTAATTCCAGGCATATTACCCGTATCACAAGCTTTTTTATTAGCAAGTTTATTAATTAAAGTAGATTTTCCTACATTTGGAATACCCACTACTAACGCTCTAATAGTTTTATCTTTTAACCCTTTATTAGCTCTTTTCTCTTGTAAATTTTGCATCATTTCATGTGTTAAATCAATAATTTTTTTATATTCTTTATCATCATTTAAATTAATAACTACCACTTTATTACCTAAATTTTCATAGTAATTAATCCATTTTTTAGTTATTTTCATGTCACAAAGATCTTTTTTGGTCATTATTAAAATTTTTGGTTTATTATCTATAACATTATAGATATCTTTTATTTTTGATGAATATGGCATACGAGAATCAATTAATTCGTATACAATATCAATAAGATCATATTTTTCTCTTATAAGTCTTCTAGTTTTGGCCATATGACCTGGATAATGATTTATGTTTACCTGATTTTGATAGTTATTATTCATTTGTTAGTCACTCCCTTAATTTTTTAAACTTGAAAATAATGGTACTTGGACAATTTTCAGTTTTTTCTTTTTTCCAAAATGTACTTTTATAACCATTTACATCATCTTTTAAAACAGTTTCTTCCTCTATAATGTTATCTAAATAAAGATTTGTTTTTCTTGCTTTATTAACGATAGTGGAAATCATTAAGTTATATTGCACTAAATTTATTTTATCTGGTCCTTTAGTAATCATCTCAGTATTTTCAGAAAAATAAGACTTATTCAATATTACTTTATCATTTTCTATATCTAAACAATAATAAAAAGGGTGAGTCCAACTGATAATTAGTGCTCCATTTTCATTTAAATGTTTATAGGCATTATTAAATGTTTTTTCTAAATCAGATGTATACCCGATACTAAAAATAGATATGATGTAATCAAAATAGTTTATGGGAACTTTTAACTCTTCTTCCATAGGTGATATCCAAAAATTTTCTTTAAATTCAGGAAATCTAACTTTAGCTTTTTTTATTTGTTCTTCAGAAATATCTATTCCCCACACTTCTCTTGCACCTTTTTGGTATAAATATTCTAAAGAAGCTCCTGCACCACATCCTAAATCTAAAATTTTCTTTCCAGTTATATTTTCAAATAATCTTAAGTCTTCTTCATTTCTTTTTAAAAAAGGTCCATATTCTGGTAAAATAGTATTAGAAAATTTTTTCTCTGATTTTATTAATTTATTCCAACCATCTTTATTTATTTCAACCATTTTTTTATTTTTCATCTTTTCTTTCCTCCTTTAGTTTCAAATTCCAAATCTTTTATATTATATCCTAATTCTTTTAATTTCTCAAATATAAGGCTTGGAGAAAGTCCTAACAAAGTGTTGCAATCGCCATCTATTTTATCTATAAATATGGAAGCTTTTCCATGGGGAACAAAGCCACAGCAGTCAAAAATTTTTTCTTCATTTTGAGTATACCAATCTTTTTCATCATCAGATATTTTTTTTAAATATATATCTACTTTAGAAGAAAACGTTACTATTTTATTTTTATCTAAATCAATAATAGTAATCCCTGTATAAGCGATACATTTATTACCACTTAATTCTTTTAAATTATTAAATGCTTCTTCTTTAGTTTTGGGCTTTTCATATTTTTTATTATTATAATAAAATATTGTATCAGCACCAATAATCAAAGTTTTTCTTTCCCATTCAGTTTTATTTTGAACTGCTTTAGCTTTTACTCTACTTCATTACTATTTTCTTCTATATCACTTGCTAAAGCTTCATATTTAAGACCAATCATATTTAAAATATCTTGTCTTTGTTTTGAATTAGATGCTAAAATTATTTTCATTTTTTACTTCTCCTTGTATACTAAACATTATAACACTAAAAAAGTTTCATTAAAAATAAAATGAAACTTTTTTATTACAAATTAAAATTTCCATCCTTAAAAATTAAGACTCTACCTTTATCGGTTTCAGCTTCAATATTTAATTTATCGCTTCCAATCATAAAATCAACATGAATATCAGAAACATTTATACCTCTTTCTAATAATTCTTTAGAAGAAAAATTTGAATTATAATCTTTAAGAGAAAGAGGAAATGCTCTACCTTGGGCTAAATGAGAGGATGAATTTTCATCAAATAAAGTATTATTATAAACAAGACCAGTTTGTGCTACAGGAGAAGTTTTAGGAACTAAAGCAACTTCCCCTAAAAAGCAAGCATTTTTATTTTCAAAGATAATATTTTCCAAAATATCTTTACCGATTCTAGCTTCTATATTTATAACTTTTCCATCTTTATATTCTAAATAAAAATCTTCTATACGACTTCCCTCATAAAACAAAGGAAGTGTTGAATAAACTATTCCATTTGTTTTTCTAAAATCAGGAGATGTAAATATTTCATATGATGGCATATTAGAAATCATTTTGCCAGCTGGAGCATCTTTGTCTAAATTAAGCCATTTACAATTATATGGTAATTCTAAAGTTAAATCAGTTCCCAGTTCATTTTCTAAATGCATTTTTTTAATATTTAATTCATTTAATTTATTTTTATAATAATTATTCTGTTTAATATAATTATCCCAGGCAAGTATTGGATTTTTCCTATCAACCATACACATTTTCATTATATTAAGGAATAATTTATCATAAGCATCGCTTCTTTTACCAAATATACTTTCAGCCCACTTTATATTTGGAAGAGATATTATACACCAAGGAAAAACATATTTACTAACATTTTTTCGATAATATTTAGTAGTTTGTTCTCTCAAATCTAACCATTTTTGCAATTTTTCATTTTCAATATCATCCATAAGGTTTGGTACAGGAGAATTAATAAAAAGAATATTGCCGCCTTGCATAGCATAAGTATTCCAATCACTTCTATCTATTAATGGATTTAATTTTATATCTTCTATATCAGAATGTTTTAAATAATCATGAATTTCATATAAATCATTTACATGAATACAAACATCATATATTCCCATTTTATTTGCCATTTTTTTTACTTTTTTAGCAAATTCTATATGTTCTTTTAAATCACAATGGATTAAAAGCGATTTATTTTTCTTAAAATTTAAACATCTATTTAAAATTAATTCTATAAATTTATGTTCTAATTTTTCCATTTTATCATTCCTTTATTTATAATAGCAATTTTTATTTTATTCGTTGCCTTTGTATTATAAAACAATAAAAATGAAATTGCAATTATCTTAAATATAATTATGTAATAACTTTTTTATAAATGGAAATTTTATTAATTAAATCATCAAATATTTTTATATGCAGTTCTTCATCTTCAATAATTCTATTTAAAATTTTTCTAACATTCAAATCATTAGTCCTATTAATAATATTTGTATATTGAATTATAGCAGCTCTTTCATTCTGGATATTATTTAATAAAACTTCTTTTAAATTCATTTCATAATCTATAAATTCTCCACTAAACCAAGATAAAGTATTATCATTTTTTGGGGCAAATATAGGTTTAAGTCCAAGTTTTATTATTAGCTTTCCTAGTATTTCTAAATGATGCATTTCAACAATAGCGATTCCTTCTAGTATTTTTTTTATTTGGTCTTGATTTTGAGTTAGAGTTTGAAAGATATAGTTATGAATTGCTGTATCTTCACTTACTCTTCCCGCATACGAATTAAGAATACATAAAGCTAATTTTTTATCCTCTTTATCTACTTTAACTTCTGGGTATGGCTTATCTAAACAAAATTGCATTTTAATCACCTAAATAAATATATGAAAAAAAATTAGTTTTATTAACTAATTAATCTTTATAATCATAATCCCACAAACTTAATTTTCCATTTATTTTGATAGGATCTATTTTTTGAACATTTTCTAATTTAAAACCATAACCATCCCAATCTTTATGTTTAATAATACTCCTATAAACAAGTTCATTTTTCTTTTTTAGCATCCACCTTGCTTGATCATCTATTTTAATACAATCAGTAATAGTTGCTTTTGCAATTATTTGTCCAGTAGGATAGTCTAAATTTAAGTGTTTAAATCTTTCTAGCGCTTTTTTATCTATGCCTTTTCCAGCATGAATTAAAATTTCACCTCGATATTTTGTTTTCCAAGTTCTAAATTCATATTCTTTATATCCTTTAGCAATTAATGTTGCCCATGGTTGCTTAATTGTAATTACTTTCATAAGAAAATCCTCCTTGTAAGTTATTGTAACATATTATCTATTATTTGGAGAGAGTACTATGTGGAAAGTTATGGGCCACGAGTTTCCAGCAAAATGTCTATAAAAAGCAAATAGACTATTATTAGCACCTCGAACATAAAAAACGTCTCCCTGCTCTATCCAAAAAGAACTAGTATCTTGATTAACCCAACTATAAGTCTCGCCTATACTATCACCTAATATTTTGTAATCAGTGCCCACTCCTAAATATATATCTTTATATTTTGAGGGAATACTTGATATAGCTGTATCTCCAAAATTTCCTTGAATATTATTGTAGTTTCCCATAACTAAGTTCCAATAAATTGATAGATTATCATATATTCCACTTATATTATTTGTAGTACTCCCTTGGAAAATAGTTCTATTATCATTATTTTCATTGGGATATGGGTAAGCGCAATTACTTGTATAAGAAGCTGATGCGCTTTCTGTACATCCCGTTAAAGTTTTTTCATTATCTACTTGATTATTAATCCAAACTTCACTATTTCCTCGGCCATATTTACTATTTGTTAAATATACAAGCGCTCCCCACTCGGTATTCTTCATCATATGGGAATCTAATCCTCTATTAAAGTTATATGCTGTATTATATATATTTGATCCAGTTTTTAATAGCCAAAAATTTTTATTAGGTTTAATTTGGATTTTATCGGATGCTACTACATCATAATCTTCTGTAGTTCCTTCATAACTCGTTCTAAACTTTCCTCCCCATATGCCTGTTACATCAAGTGATGTAAATGCTGGATGCGTCATCCATTTGCCATTTTCACATGTTCCATTATCTCCACTTTTATTTGTGGCTATACATTCTGTTTCTGAATCAACTGTATTTGTAGTACCAAATTCTATCTCTATTTCTTGTTCTGGTACTCTATTCCCTTCGATATTAAATAACTTATATCTATATTTTGGGATCCACACAAAGTATGCGTTTATATCTGATTCTGGTATTGTTGATCCGACACTATATGTATCTGCTCCTTCAAGTATTACTGCATTGGCCCATTTACTTTCATTATAATCATACCAATTACTATCATCTGTATTTGTTTTAGTAACTGTTCCATCATTTGCTATAGTGACAGGTATTAATCCTTCTTTTACTACTGGTTCACTTCCATTTAAACTATTATTCTTTGTTTCAAACTTTAGAGTACATATGGTTGGTTTATCTGTATCTATTAATGCTCTCCATGTTTCATTATTCCATGTTAGTTTAGCATCGTTATTACATTCATATCCAACATATTTATGACCATTTTTATCAGGAAAACTATCTTGTTTTACTCCATCTACTAGGACTGCTAGAGTTATATCTCCTTTTGTAAAGTTCGGTACTTTTCCTTCTAGTATATTAAATGTTTTACTTACCTCAAATAATGCAAAACTTCTATATACTAAAATACCCCCCCCCCGAATGGAACTTATACCCAAAACAATACATTCATAATCATAAATTGAAAATTAAGTAAACAAAAAACCGCAATATTGCGGCAATTACATTAATTTTTTATCTTGATTTACCTTGTTCTTCTATATCTCCTCTAATTATTTCACCAAAATCATTAAAGGTTACTGAACTATTATTTTGAAATTGAGGTAATGGTGCTTGGCCACCTAGAATTGAAGTATCCATACCATTATTTTCTTCTTTATGTGCTTCATTTATTAATGATTCTTCTCTTTGTTTCTTAGCGGCATTATCAATCCATACCATTACTTGTTCTTCCCATCTTTCTTCTGGAACATTTCCTGGTAACTTACGACTTGCACTCAACAATATTCTATCAATTACATCTGCTTCTAACCCTTTTTCTTGGCATTTTTGAACTATAAATTCACCTAAATTCATAAAATGTTTTTTCCTTTCTTATTTATATCTTAGCATAATTGTTATATTTTTGCTAATTTAATTGATGTAGATACTCACCCTGTATTTCGAAAATATCATTTAAATTAAGGAATAGGTAGTCAAAGGATAATACAAACAGTTAGATCAACAGTTGAACTAACTGTTTGTATTTTTCTTCTTATACTTTTCCTTTTTCTCTTGTTTCAATTTTCGTTTTTCTTCTTCTTGTTGTTTTCGTTCCCTAAATGAATTTCTACATTGTTCGATTAACTGTTTTGGTGGTTGGTATTCTTTTTCTTCTCTTAACATTCCATAAATAATATTACAAGTTCTTCTCATGATACACACAATGGCTTGGTGTTTGGTTTTGCCTTGATTGATTTTCTTTTGATAGTATTCTTTGAAGATAGGATTTGTGGGGGTATTTCCGTTTCTTCCTGCACATATGCTCCTACAAGCAAGACTATAAAACATACTATTTAACCCTCGATTTCCAAACTCATTTTTTAACTGTTTTTCTGTTCCACCACTACTTTTTTCAATAGGGGCTATCCCTGCATATTTGGCGAGTTTTCCACTGTTTTGAAAACGAGTGATATTGCCGATTGTAAATGTCAATTAATTTTTGGACAAAACTGTCCAATTCCTAGATTGACATTTTTGTCCAATTCCATATTACCATTTACAATTATTTAAATATGTATTATATTGAACCAGATGAAGTTCAACTAAATCAAGATTTATTAAAATAAAAAGATATTTATAACCGTACTTATAAATATCACTTTGACAAATAAATTGCCGATATACTTTATTTATACAGAACTGTGCACTTTCTTTTAAAAAATGATGCATACTTTATTTTTTTGTCGTGGGATAAAATCCTTTAACATCACACAATATATCATATTTTTATCATTTGTTAAATTTTTAATATATTTTTTTCTTCTAAAATGTTTAAAAAAGTGCAGTTTCTATTGAAACTACACTTTTTTAAACATTCATGCACTCAATTGTGCACTTTGCTTTTTATTTAACGTTTTTTAAATAATCAATTGCTTCTTCTAATGTTGCTACATCTTTAATAATTAAATCTAAATTATTATCTTTTTTTACTTTTAATGCTTCTTCATAATTTTCTTTTGGGCATAAGAAGATATCCGCTTTCTTTTTATTTGCTCCTAAAATTTTATATTTAATTCCACCTATTTCTTGAACGTTTCCATCTTTATCAATAGAACCTGTTCCCACAATTTTTCTTCCTTTTGTTATATCTTCTTCAGTTAAATAATTATATATTTGTAATGCTGTTACAAGTCCTCCACTACTACCTGATTCATTTTTCTTATTTTCTACTTTTATTTCAGGCTCTGTTTTATATTTTATTTTATATTCAATAGATACTCCTACTTTTAAACCAGATTCATCTTCATAAATCTTAGCTGTTTTATCCTCTTCTTTATTATTTCTTAAAACTTTAAAATTAATATAATCACCTATACTTTTACTATTTATATATTTTTTCAGCTCATCCAAGTCTTTTATTTCCTTATTATCAGCTTTTAAGATAATATCTCCAATTTCTAAGTTAGTATTTGCATCTTTTGTAATATACATAATAATCATTTCTTCTTTTTCAATATCTATTTTTTTACCTGCCATTTTATAAGCACTTAATATAGCATTATCAATACCATTTTCTAAAGATATACGATCTCTTTTTATAGTTTCATCTATATCTTCATCATCTAAAGTTAATTCCTTTACACTTTCTAAATCCCAGTTTGGTATTAAAAATGATGCTAGTACAAAGGGAATATTACCATTAATCATGCTTACATAACTCATGGAAATACTACCACTTTCATCATACTTATTATCAAGAATAATACGATCACTTAAATTTATGATTCCTCCGGGTTTATATATTACAAAAGGGAGTTTATAAAAGCAAAAGAAAAAAATTAATATCAAGCCAATCAAAAATTTATAATTTTCTTTGATGATTTTTTTGGATTTTTCATATATTTTATTAATCATTAATATATCACCTACCATATTATATCAAATGAAAGTGAGATTATGAAAAAAAATATAACAAATTATATATATATTGTCATTACATGTTTAGTTACTTATTTATTATTTAAGTATAATAATGTTTTTAAATTAACTATTTTAAAATCTTGTGACTTATTTTTGAAAAATATTATTCCTTCAATATTACCTATGATTATTATTACTGATATTCTAAATAATTATAATTTTATTAAAATAGTGATTATTATTTTCAGAAAATTCTTTAAAAATATATTTAGGATGTCTGATGCAAGTATCTATGCTTTTGTAATGTCTATTATAACCGGAACTCCTACTAATGCATATATAGTAAGTAATTTAGTAAATATGAAATATATTAATAATAATGAAGCAGCTCAAATACTTTCTTATGCTACATTTTTAAATCCTTTATTTTTATATAATATGTTAAATTCTATTTTTATAGATAAAACCATAGTTTTTAAAATTCTATTAATTTATTATTTAAGTAATTTTATTATTTTATTTTTTAATAGAAATCAAATATCTAACTGTAATGATTTAAATATTAATATAAATAAAAATACATTTACTAAAGTCTTAAGTGATAGTATAAAAAGAGCTACTCCAATACTTATTAATATTTTAGGAACGATAATATTTTATCTTGTGATAAGTGAAGCAATTAATTTATTTATAAGAAATGAACTTGCAAGTACTTTTATTAGTGGTTTATTAGAAGTTAGTGGAGGACTTTTTAAACTTAGCTCTTTAAATATAAGTATTTTATTAAAAGAATATATAGCTATTATATTTATTTCCTTTGGAGGATTTAGTATTCAAGCTCAAATTAAAAATATTATTATAGAAAATAATATTTCTTCTAAGCCTTTCTTTAAAGGGCGTATAATTCAAATAGCAATAGGTATTATATTATTATATTTAATTAATTTAATCTAAACAAATAAGCCAAAAAAACATATAATACCACAGGTGATTATATGTGTAATAAACCATGCCCTCCACCAAGACGTGGTGGAGGTTTTATAACTGTTTTATTAATATTTGCTTTATGTACTTTAATTTTTTATCAAATAATTATTACCTTAATTTTACCTTTAAGATTTAATATTTTTGTTTTATTAATTGAAATAAGCATATTAATTTTTCTCTTGTGGCGTATAGTATGGCCTTATTAAATTTTCGGTTATAAATAAATAATCTAACCCTTTTCTTATTTTTCTACAACAAGTAAATTCATCACCATCTAAAGTTATAATATCAGGGATAGCAATATAAATAAAAAATAGTTTTTTTTCATCTTCAGTTATTTTAACTTTAGTAAAATATTCTTCTAATATTATTGAGAAATTAATATTAAAATATTCATTTTTGTAAAACTTTATTAAATCCATTATTGGTGAATCAGTACGATACAAATCCCAACTTATTAAATAATTATCTTGATTTTTAATAAAGTGATCGAGTTTTAAATTATTGTGAATAATTGAAACTCTTTTTTTGGTTTCATTTTCTACTAAAGCAAACCAATTTTTAGTTTCAGTTTCACAAAAATCAAGACATGAGAATATTTTATGGATATTTCGCATAAGTAAATATTCTTTTGGAGACATATAAATATGTTTTTTTATATTTTCATATAGATTATTATAGTAATTTTTCAAATAAATTATATTACTCTCTAAATTATCATAAATACTTTTAAAATCATCTTGAGTAACATTTTTATAAAATGTAGTCTTATTATGTAAAGAGGCAATGCTATTAATAAGATCTAGTGCTTTTTGTTCTTTAGGCATATTGACACTTTCAATATATTGATAAACATTTATATCTATTCTTGAATCATCAATTAAATTTGGAAAACTATTAAAGTTTCTACTATTTAAATAATTGTATAAATCTTTAATATTTTTATCATTCTTTTCTTTCAAAACAAAGTCACCACTAGTAGTATTAATTATTATCGCATTACCTTTATATGTATATCTATATGGTTTATATATTTTTTTTAATACTTCAACGGAATCAGATAACATCAACTGGAATTATTAATTTGTCTCCTATTTTAAGATCATCTAAATTATTATATTCTTTTAAATAATTAACATCTGTATTATAAGATGTACAAATCGAATCAATTGTATCTGTTTCTTTTACAATATGTATGTTGTAAGTTGTGAATTCTACTTCTTTAGTTTTAGCACCATCCATAATAATATTTTCACTTTCCTTATCTAATCTTTCTTCTTGAATAGGTTCTTTATCTTCTTCTTTATCCTCTATAACTTCTTCTTGTTCTTCAATAACTTTTTTTTCTGTTTCTTTTTCTTCTAAATCTTCTTCTTTGATAAATAAAGTACTTAAATCTTCACGAGGTTTTTCTTCCTCTTCTTCTGATTCTTCTATAATTTCTATTTCTTGAGCATTAATAAAAAATTCTATATTTACTCTTAAAGTATTTTCATCAATTACTTCATAAGTAAAATCTGTTATTTCAAAATCAATTGTACTTTTATCAATATTATCAGTTACATCAACAGAAAATGGAAGTTTATAAGAAAAACTTTCCTTATTAACGCTTATTTCATGACTTTTGTATTCTCCTTCAACTATAAAATTACCATTTATTTCAGTATCTTCTATATTTAATTCATGTTCTAGAGATATACTACTTATCTCTGCTATTTTAGTATCAAATTTTATATCCTTAGTATAAGGGTATGCACTATTCATTTTATCAAATCCTCTCTTATAAAATAGTATGAGGATATTTATTAAAATATGTTAATTAAATAATTTATTATAAATTTCTTTATAATTTGTAACTTCAATTATTTTTAATTTTTTTAAAACTTCTTTAGGAACATATTGTAAATCTAAATGATTTTCTTTAGGGATAAATACTGTATCCATTCCATTATTATAAGCTCCAATTAACTTTTCTTTTATTCCACCAATTTTTTTTATATTACCATTTAAAGTAACTTCGCCAGTCATACATATTTTATTATTTATCTCTTTTTGAAGAGCTAGACTTAATAGTGATGTTGTGATAGATATACCAGCACTTGGTCCATCTTTTTTTGTGCTTGCATCTAAAAAGTGAATATGAATATCCATTTCATTTAAATTAAAATTGTTAATACCAAAGTATTTCAGATTACTTCTAATATAACTTACACATACATATACACTTTCACTCATAACTTTCTCAAGCATTCCTGTTATTTTAAAATTACCCTTACCTTCATAAAAAACTGATTCAATTTGAGTTACAATTCCACCAGAATTTGTAACAGCAAGAGAATTTATGGTACCAGGTTTATTATTATTTATTAAAATATTTTCATATTTGAATGGTCCCAATATTTTTTGAACTATTTTACTTGTAATATTTACATTATTAATATTATCCATGATTATTAGTTTTCTTATAATTTCAGTTAATATTCTTTTTAATTCTCTTAATCCTGAATCGTATGTATAATGTATTATTATATCATTTAAAGCTTTTTCACTAAATTTAATACTTTTAGGAGCAATATTATGTTCTTTATATATTTTAGGAAGAATATATTTAGTAGCAATTTTTTCTTTTTCCAAAGTAGTATAACTAGATATTTCAATTATTTCTAGACGATCTAATAATTCATAAGGAATATTATTTTTATTGTTAGCAGTAAGAATGAATAAAATATGAGATAAATCTACTTTTTCTTCAATATAATTATCAACGAAATTTTTATTTTGCTTTTTATCTAAAATATCTAATAAAACACTAGAAGGGTTACCTCTATGATCATTAACCATTTTATCTACTTCATCAATTAAAATCACAGGATTATTTGTATTGGTTCTTTTTAAAGCTTCTATGATTTTACCAGGATTTGCTCCTAAATAAGTTCTTCTGTGGCCATTTAAAACAGATGAATCATTAAGCCCTCCAACACTTATTTTAAAATATTCACGATTTAAACTTTTAGAAATAGATTTGGCAATACTAGTTTTACCTGTTCCTGGAGGTCCAACTAAACAAATAATAGGGGCTGATAAATTCTCACTTCTATTTTTAGCAGCAATATATTCAATTATTTTATCTTTAATATTATCCATACCATAATGAGTTTTATCTAAATTTTTTCTAATTATTTTTAAATCCTTTTCTTCTTTTGCATGCTTATTCCAAGGCAGGTTTAGCATCCAATCTAAATAATTTGTTATATTAGTGACCTCTGGACTTGATTCACTCATAAGTTCAAATTTTTTAATTTCATTTTTTATTTTATCTATTATTATTTCATCAGTAATATTTAAATTATTTAATTTATTTAAGTAATTCTTTACTTCTTTAGTTTTTAAATTTTCAGTCCCTAATTCTTCTTCTATTTCATGTAATTTTTCTGTTAAAATAAATTCTTTTTGATTATTTTCTAATCTAATTCTTAATTTATCTTCTAATTTTTTGTCCAATTTTAAAACTTCAAGTTCAAAATGTAAATCATCTAAAAGTGCTATACCTCTATTAACTGGATTTATTTCTTCAATATAAATAAATTTGCGTTCAAATTCTAAAGGCATAAAAGATGCTATTATATCAGTAAGTTTATTTAAATCGCTAATATCTTTTATTAAACCTAAAATACTATTAGAAACATTAGAAGCATTATTTACATACCTCTTAACTAATGTATTTAATTTTCGTTTAATTGCTAAAGCTTCTTCTTTTTTATATTCTGGAATTTCTAATTTTTTATATTTACATTTTAATATATTATGATTAAATGAATCAGTTGTAAAACCATCTTGTTTTGCTCTAAATAATCCCCTTAAAGTAACTCTTAAGTTTTCATTTGGAAGAGAAATAAAACTTTTTATTTTGGCCACTACAAAACTTTGAGGTAAATCTTCTACATCAGGTATTTCTTCTATTTGATCCTTAGGAGATAATATTATTATTTCGCTTTTATATTTATCTTTTGCTATATTAATAATGTTTTTAGAAAGTTCATTATTTAATTCTATTTTTACTTCTTGGTTAGGTAAGATTAGTAAATTTTTAAGGATTAATACTGGCAAGATGTTTTTCAATTTACTTCACTTCCTTAGATATGTCGATTATTATAGTAATAAAATATTAGAAAGTAAATAGTTTTTACACATTTTTTACATCCAATTTTTAACTTTTTTTAAAGCTTATTTTAAAGTTTCTAAAATACTACTAATTATATCAATGTTATCAATAACTTCTTCTATTTTGTCTGTAGCTTTTAAATGATATTTTTCTTTCATCGAATTTACAAATTTATTATAATTATCACTATTTCTATTTAAGTCTTTAAACCAATAAGAATTTAATTTTAATAAATCATTCATTTTAGGATCTTTATTTAATTTATCTAAAATTATTGGTTCCATTTTAATCCTCAAAGATTTTATTTATTGGTCTAGGTTTTACTATTTCTGTAGCAGCTGCGGTTGATCCCGTTTTATCTGTTAATTCTTGGACTATTCCTAAAGCTTTTTGAGCTGTTTTAATGTGTTCTTGAATTGAATTAAAATCTATGTTTTTGATTTTATCAGTAATAGATTTAAAATTATAATCATTCCCAACTTTATTGTTATTTATATAGTTTGACCAAGCATTTTCATCTTCTCCATAAATATCATATATTTCATAAAATTTTTGCCAAGTGGATTCACCAGATTTAATATATCCTACAAGTTCAGGATGCATTTTTGCAAAGTTTTTAAATTCTTCTTTTTTTGCCATAAAAAATCACCTATTTAAGTATATGCAAATAGATGATTTTTGAATTCCTATTTATTTGGTGAGAGAACTATGCGAAAGGATTTTCCAACACTATAATTCCCAG
>CAOJUX010000029.1 GCA_948444795.1 uncultured Erysipelotrichaceae bacterium
CAAGTACAACAGATAATATAAGTGGAATATATGATACTTCAGGAGGAGCATGGGATATGGTAATGGGAAATTACAATAATACCCAATCTGGCTTTGGATCAACTGGGGTATCAACTATCCCAGCAAGATATAAAGATATATATACAGGAACAAGTGCAAATACAAATAAGATATTAGGAGATGCAACAGGAGAAACACAAGGATGGAACTCTGACTATGCCGCTTTTGTTGCTTCTAGTGTTCCTTGGTTCTACCGTGGTGGCCATTGCAATTTTACCACTTATGCTGGTGTGTTTTGTTTCAACGACTACTTTGGTAATGCTGATTCCGACCTCAGTTTCCGCATAGTTATCTCACCAAGTAATTAATTGTTGAATTGTATTTATATTTTATGTTAAAATCTAAATATAGAAAGTTGAAAAAGTTATGAAAAATATTTATATTTTTGGTGTACCACGTAGTGGCAAAAGCACTTTAGCTAATATGATTTTTGAAGAACTAGGATATTTAATTATTAGCTCTGATTGCATAAGAAATTCATTTAGAGATATTTTTCCTGAACTTAACATTAATCCTAAAACAGCTATGTATAATAGAAAATTTCAATTATATTTAAAAGAAATTATTCATAATTATGAGATAAACGGTAAAAAGAAATATAATGGTATAGTTTTAGAAGGCTGTGACATTAATATAGAAATTTGTAATGAACTATATAATGATGGAAATAATATAATAATTTATTTAGGTACAGAAAATATTACACCAAACGAATTTGTTAAAAATATGAGAGCTAATGATACTAATTTAGATTGGACGAAAAAAATTGATGATAAACAATTATTAGAGCATGCTAAGTTGTATATAGAAAATTCTAAAATAAACAAGAAACGATGTAAGGAATTTGGCTATTATTTTGTTGATACTAGTATTAATAGAGAAGAAGTATTAAAAGAGATATTAAATAAAATAAAAACTATAATCTAAAAACATGATTATAGTTTTTTAAAATTTACGATATAATCCAATAGCTTTACCAAGAATAGTACAATCACTAAGTATTATTGGATCCATTGTATCATTCTCTGGTTGAAGTCTAATATGATCCTTTTCTTTATAAAAAGTTTTTAAAGTAACTTCATTATCCATAGTCATAGCAACTACCATATCACCATTTCTAGCAACTTTTTGTTTTTGAACTATAACATAATCTCCATCAAAAACACCAGCATTAATCATTGATTCACCACTAACTTTTAAAGCGAATACAACTTCATTACGAGGGATAAGTGATGCTGGAATATCAAAGAATTCATTTGGTCTTTCAATTGCTTCAATTGGTGTACCAGCAGTTACCTTACCAAGTAAAGGAATTTTGACAACATCCTCTTCTTTTTTTAAATATTCATTTTCTACTAAAACTTCTAAAGTTCTAAATTTATTACCTGTTGATTTTAATACACCCGCTTTTTCTAAATTTTTTATATGTGCATGAACAGTAGCAGGACTATGTAAATTTAAATCTTCACATATTTCTCTAATTGATGGTGGAAATCCATGCATAGCTGTATATTTTTTAATACTATCTAAAACATCTTTTTGCTTAGGTGTTAAATTTTTCATTTCTATACCTCCAATATCATCTTAACACTAAGTATGTAAAAAGTCAAACAAATGTTCAAATCTGTGTTGACGCGAACAAATATACGTGATAAATTTAATATAGAAAGAAGGAGATTGAATGAAAAAAATTATTGAAAAATATAGCACAGCTATTATTTTGTATTGTGTTATAATTATTGGGATTTTTTCTTTAAATGAAAGGTTCAAAAATTTAAATGAGATGAAAGGAGAAAATAGCAGTATAGTTGCTATTAATAATTAATATGAATAAAAATGTAATAAAAAAAATAATTGATAAAGAAGACAGTTTAGATATATTACAAGCTTATGTTTTAAAAAATAGTAATAAAAATATTAACGATGAAATGTTTCAATTATTCTTTGGAGTTATCGAACTTGGACGTGAAATAAGACTCTCCTTAAAAAATAATAATTATAAAAGATCAGAAGACAAAATATCTGATATATTCCTTACTTTAATATCGATTTGTAGTAATCTAAATATTGATTTATTTAATGCTTTACAAGAAAAGATTTAAATAAACAAAAACCGACAAAAAAATAATATTGATTCATTTATAATATACTTGGTGATTATAAATGCGAACATTTTATATTTTTAATATCAGAGATGAATATGCTAATTTAACCAAAAATAATCCTTATCATTTATACAAGATGTTAGATTATATATATAATTTAGAACATAATAAATTAAATGAAGCAATATGTTTATTTGATAAAATAAGCATTAATTTTAATCCTAAAGAAATAGATATTAAAATATTTAAAAATTATAGTAACAATTATTTTTATACTAAATTTAAAAATATTCATCAAATTAATAATTTCTATCGAAAAGAATCATCAAAATTAACAGTTAAAAGTAAATTTTTATTACTTCAAAGTAATGTATTAAGGCCAACTTTTATTGATGTTTTTATACATAATCATAATTTATTTTTTTGTGATTTTGAAAATAAAGACTATTTTTTTATAGATTGCTTATATGTCTAACTTGTTAAATATTTAAAAGTTTAGTAGAATATATATAAGAGGGAGGCAAAAAATGTTACATGATATATTATTAATTTTATTAGGATTAGTAGTAGGTGCTATAATAGGTTTTATAATTTCTCATACTGTTACTAAAAAGTATATGAAAAAGAATCCTCCAATTAATGAAAAAATGATTGAGGCTATGATGAGTAGTATGGGTAGAAAACCAAGTCAAAAACAAGTTAATCAAGTAATGAAGCAAATGACTAAATTTATGTAAAAGTCTTTGCTTTTTTTACAGTCTATTTGAATAAAAAATCTTGCATGGCATAAAATTATATGGTATTCTAAATATAGAATATAAAAGGTGGTGGAATGATGGAATTCCTATATAAGCTTTATAGTAATAATTATTTTGGTATAGGGTTATTTATAGTAATTACAGTTTTAACTTTTTCATTTCTAGTTGTTTTATTTTTTGGAAAAAAAGACCAAAAAGAAAGAGAAGCATCTATAAATCAAGAAAATGTTAATAATAATAGTAATATTGAACAAAAACCAGATTTAGAAGCAGTATCTATATCAAATACTAATTTAAGTGATACAAATGCAAATAATATTCCTACAGAAAGTAATATTACTACTGATATTAATAATAATGAAAATACTAATTATAATAATTTGAATGAAAACATAAATACAAAAGAAGATTCTATAAATAATAATATTAATATTGATGATGTATTTAAAAAAGTAGAAGAAACGAAACTAAACACAGAAAATAATGAAAATGTTTTTGATATAAATAGTTTAAGTAATAATGTTTTAAACCAAGAGGAACCAGTTAATAATAAT
Source organism: uncultured Erysipelotrichaceae bacterium (assembly GCA_948444795.1). Taxonomy (GTDB): domain Bacteria; phylum Bacillota_I; class Bacilli_A; order RF39; family UBA660; genus MGBC108787. Next base: position 3,478 of record CAOJUX010000029.1, read on the forward strand.
ATAGCTGTTAATGATTTTGAAGAAAAAGTTATAACTCCTGAAATTAAAGCAAATTTATTTAAAGTAGAAGAGCCAATAAAAGAAGAAAGTAATAATAATGTATTTAAGTATCCATTTGAAGAGGAGAAAAAAGTTGCTCCTTCACAATTTAGTTCAGTTTATTTAAGCGGTGAAGAAAAAATAGTGACAGAAGAAACAAAATCTAATATAGATTTACCTAAAAAAGTTGAACTTCCAAAACTAAATAAAAAAACAACTAATAATATGTTTAACTCAAATTTTAGTGATGAAGGAAATAAAAATAGTACAAGTATGTTTAATATTGAAAAGTGATAACTTAGTTATCACTTTTCAATTTGGTTAGTAATTTTATTTTTTTTATGTATTAAATAAATTAGTAAACTTGGTATAACAATTAATGATATTGCCAAACAAATATAAGGCAAAATATAATAAGAAGAAAGTTCAATTTCATATCTTTTGCCAATAAATTTATAAGTTACTACATACAAAATAATTATCAAAATGAAATGTATTATCTTATTTTTATACTTTGGTAATAATTCTTTAATAAATAAAGAAGTTAAAGACAAATATATGAAAGTATCAAATATCCAAGATAAAGAAACAATATTTTCTATTTTTTCTATAAAATTCATTAGTCTGATTTCTCTTAAAATCAAATATTCAGGAAACCTATATATAACGGAAAGTATAGGCCCTAATATTCCTATTATCAGAACTACTTTAAATATTAGTGTCATAGCTGCTAATAAATAAGAAGGAATATTATGATTATTATTTTCTGTACTAATTAAACTTAATAAGTAAGGAGTAGTAGTAAGAGAAGCATAAAATAAGGTAGATTTTAACATAGGTATTTTATTAGTTATAAATAATGGCATTATATTATCTGGCAATATATAACCACATAATGCTATTAAAGATATTACAGTTAAGAACAAAGATATGGGAAATAAAAATCCTCCCACGCCATATAAAACTTTAATACCTCGATTTGTAATAATTAAAATTAAAATTATTATAGGAAGTAATATAAAACCTAAAGGTGTTTTAGTTAAGAAAAAAGAACTAGCAAATACTTGAAAAATAATTAAAGCAGTTACAAATAAGAACATGCTCATTAAAAGCAATAAAATTCTTAAGAAAAAACCATAAACTTTCATTTCTGCTAACAAATCTGTCAAATTTTGTTTACCTTTCAATTTTTGAATTTTATTTATTAATAGTATCATTAGAATACCAATTAAGGTTCCTGCTATAAAAGAAATAATACTATCTTGTTTAGTTAAACCTAAAATTAAAGAGAAACCTATTCCCAAAAACGTTGATCTAGCTAAAAAATAGCCCATAGCATTATTTTGATATTTAGTTACCATTTTTCACCTCATATATTAAACCATTTTTATTTATTTTTGCATCTACAGAGTATTTATAATTTAAGTCTTTAAAATTAATATATTTTTTATTTTTTTGATAATAATAATAATTAATTTTTAAAGAATCGCTATTTTTTTCAATTAAATGATTAACTGTTTTCTCTATATTTTTTTTAACTTCAGACTCTAATGCTTTTTGTAATTTCAAATAAATTTTTGGATTTTTAAAATCACATTTACAATGATTTTCCATTACTTTAGTTTCTAAATTTAAATTTATTTTAGCTTCTTTATTATCAACTTTGATATCAGATTTTGTTTTACTAAACGTTGCTAAAATAATATAATTATCCTCATCATCTGGGCAAGTAACTTTAAAGTAATTTTCTTTAGCATCACCATTTATTATATTAATTATTGAAGATTCATCTTCAGTTAAATAATCTACCATTTTAAATTCATCAAAAATCGCCAGAGGCCCAAACTTAATTAATTTATTATCAAGTTTAATACTAGTTAAAAATCCATCTTTGGACTTATCCAAAATACTTTCTAGGAATTGTTCAAAAGTAGAAGAAGAAGCTATGTTATTAACATAGTCTTTATTATCAATAAGTTCTTTTATAGCATTACTTACAACTGGATTATTTTTATTATTACTTGACAAAATATCTACTGCTTTATCCCCATTTGCTACTACTAAATAAAATATATTTCTTATAGAATTATCTCGAAGTAAAAAATCAGTAATATCTTTAAGCTTGTCTTTGGCAACTTCTTCCCCAATAATTATTACTTTTAAATGATGAGTATAGGGACTTTTAGCCAGTTCTTTAGAAGTATTATAAAAAGCATCAGTTATAGATTTTCCGCTACCTTTAGCAATATAAGTTTTTTCTTTAGTAGTTACTTCTTCATCTGTACTTTTAACATTTAAAACTTCAAAAGCAACTTTATATTTATTGTTATCATTATCATAATCAATAGAAATACCACTAATAATAGCTAAATTATTAAGTTCTGTATAATCACTACAACCACTAATAAATAAAAGTGTTATTAAAATAAGTATTATTTTCTTCATTAATATTCCATCCTTTTTTTAGTATGATTAGTTGATAATTCATCACTTCTTTTAGTATCGTCTTTATATTTACTTCTAAATAAAGTTTTTTTAATATATGTTAAATCAAAAGGTACAATTGGATAAAAATAAGGTTTATTTAAAGATTTAATGCTAGTCATGTGAATTAAAAAATAAATAAGGGCAAGAGCAATACCATAAAGGCCAAATAATGCTGCCATAATTAGAAAAAGAAAACGAAAATATCTAATAGCATTAATAAGCTCAAGTTCAGTAAATAAAAGGCTTGTAATAAATGTAAATGCAATAACAATAATCATAATTGGACTAACAATTCCCGCAGAAACTGCTGCCTCTCCTAAAACTAATGCTCCAAGTATCGATATAGCACTACCATAGGAGCTAGGAAACCTTAAATCACTTTCTCTTAATATTTCACATACAATAACTATAACAATTGCCTCTACTATAGTAGGGAAAGGAACATTATTCATCTGACTTGCAAAATTGACAAGTAAACTTGTGGGGATAGTTTCCATATTATATGAAATCATAGCTACATATAAACCAGGCACTATCATTGTTAAAAAAAATGATAAAAATCTTAAAATTTTTAAAAAATTTACATTAGCACTTCGATTATAATTATCAACCATTGGATTAATAAAATCTGCAAAAAAAGCTGGCATAATAACTACAAAAGGAGAAGTATCAACCATTATACATAATTTTCCTTCCATTAAAGCATCAGCAATAACATCAGGCCTTTCGCTAGATATGGCAAGGGGAAAAGGGGTTTTTTCATTTTCGGTAAGCAATTGAACAATATTCCCAGAATCGATTATTCCATCAACATCAAGTATTTCTAATTTCTTTTTTACTTCATCAACTATAGTTTTATCACAGATATTATCTATATATAATATTTCAACTTTAGTATTAGTTATTCTTCCCATATTTAAACTATTACTTTTTAAATGACTAGATTTAATTCTTCTTTTTAAAAGCCCCAAATTGATTTGAATATTTTCTGTAAAAGAATCTTTAGGACCATATATTGCTTTTTGGACTTCAGGAACTCCAACACTTCTATTAATATCAGCTTTAGTTTCAAAAGCAAGTATTTCTTTTTTGGAAAGAATAATAGTAAATCCGTTATTTAAATAATATTCAATTTGGTCTTTATTATCTACTTTAACAGTATTAGGACCAGGTATAATACTTTCTAAATCTTTTTCTTTAACGTTTTTTAAATTATTTATTGAAGTTAACTTTTTTAAAATATAATCATTAACTTTATCACTACCAGTAACACTTTCTAAATAAACCACATATATTGTTTTTAATTTTTTAGATTCAATTTTTTTATAAATAAAATCGGGACAATCTTTAAATTGTTCTATTAACATGGAAAGTATTTTCTCTTGCATAAAATCACCATTCTTATTATTTTCCAAAAATTTATAAATATGTAATTTTTAAGTTAATGATTTATAAAAAAGCAATTTTTACTTGCTTAAAATAGCAAAAAATACTTGCTTTTTAATTTTAGTATTTCTTGATAATCTTTAATTGCAAGTAGCTATTTGTCAATTCAGAGGAGAAGTTATGAAAAAAAATGCTAAAAAAGTGTTTAGTTGTATGTTGTTAGTTGTTACTTGTTTTAGTTTTGCTATAACTGTATCTGCCGCAGCTTCAATTACCGTTCTAGAATATAACCAATCAGTACAGTTATCCGAAAATAATTTGAATTCTTCATTTTTCACAAGAATTGAAGCAAGAGGATTAAACAAAGATACTACAATTCAAACAAAAGTAAGAAGAAAAATGTTTAACTTAGTATGGCATGATTCTGGAAAAACTACTGATACTTTTACACATACTGCCCAAATAATACGTAATCAATGGTCTGCAAACGGAACATATGATACTAGAGCAACATTTACTAATCAAACATCTGGAAGTACATTTAATGGTGCTTTTGGATTAGCTTAAAAAAATTGACTTTGTTCAATTTTTTTCTATGCAATAATTTTTAAAAGATGTATAATAAATTCTGTAGGAGTTGTTTTTTTTATGGATCGAGAAAAGATTTCAAAATTTTTAAAAGAAATAAGAGAAAAAAATGGTCTATCTCAAGAAGAATTGGCAGATAAATTATATGTTACACGTCAAGCCATATCAGCGTGGGAGAGTGGCAAAAATTATCCTCATTTAGAAACTTTAAATCAAATATCAAAAATATTTAATATAAGTTTAATCAGTTTAATTTCTGGAGAAGAAGTCAATGATAAAGAAAAAGAAAATGAAATTATATATACTACTATCAAAAAAGAACAAAATAAAACTAAAAAAGTATTAATAACTTTCATAACAATTATAGTATTATTATTACTTACATTTTTTGTTTATTATTTTATAAATACATATAGAAGAACAAGTATATACCGTATTACAGCAGATGAAACTGGTGTTATAGTAAGTGGTATATTTATTAATACTAAATCACAAAATTATTTAAATTTAAGTATTAAGGAAAAAGATATAAAAGAATTATCACTTTATTATAAAGATAAATTAATAGACGGAGTAGATAGTAATTCAATTACTTTTCAAGAAAGTTATGGTTATAATGAGTATTATTCTTATGAAAAAGATTTTACAGATAATTTAACATTAAAAATAGTATACAAAGATGATACGTTGCAAGATGCTAAAATAAGATTAACTAAAGATTTTGAAAATAAAGAATTATTTTTTAAAAAAACTGAAAGTATATCAGAAGAAAATTCTGAATCATGGGAATATAACAAAGTAGTACCAGAAAAGATAAAAAAAGAATTTAAAGAAAATGAGTATGGAAATTATAGTTTAATATTAAATAAAGGCAAGGTAATATTATCGTATATAACTGATGCTCAAGAATTTACGGTATCTATCCAAGAAAATAACATAAGAAAAGATTTTGACTATGCGATTAGTTCTTATGGTTATAATAGTTTTTGGTATTCTGAGTATGATACTGAAGCTAAAAAAGAATTATATAAATTTAGTAGTTATGAAGATGATATAAATGATGAAAAAATAAAAAAAATAACAGATTATTATATGGATAATTATGTAAATAAATATATAAATTAATTAGAAGCAAGTAAAAATTTCCTATAGCAATTTTTACTTGCTTTTATTTTTATTACAGTTATGATACATTTTTATCATGAAGGAGATGAAATTTTAAATGAAAAAAATTATAGTAGCATTAATATTGTTTGCAAGTATATTTGTAATTAAAGTTAATGCAGAGGAGGTTTATTATACTAATCAAAATGAGGTAAGTTTTACCAAAGAAGAATATGATTTCTTTAGTGAGTTCTTTTATGAGGGATATCAAGATATAGTTACTAAAGAGGAATATAATTCTTATGAAAAAGAAGAAATGAAAGCTGAATTAGTAGAAACTAATTATGCAATTGTTCCTTATGATGCAAGTCATACTACTGATAATAAAACTATAAAAATATCAAATAGTGGTAACAATAAAATATCAATAGTAGCAACATGGAAAAATGACCCTAAAGTAAGAAGCTATGATGTTATTGGAGCATATTTAGAAGGCCCAAAATGGAATAATATGTTAACCAGAATTAATTACAATTCTGGAAACTATTCATCAAATGAAATTAATTCATTTTATAATGGTTTTGGAGTTTCAGTAAAATTACCAAGTAACGGATCTAATATAATTGTTAGCCAATCATTTAATTATACTGGAAGTGGAACAATATATGGGAACTATCAACATGCTAAGAGTAGTGTAACTCTTGCTCAAAGTAAAAAATATACAATTGATAGAAATGGCTTTGGAGGAGTATTTTCATTTTATGATGGTATAGGAAGTAAATATGATGCTATGGGTGGAGTATCAATAAATGTATAAATGAAAAGGTGAAGTAAATGCTACGAAATAAAGTAATAAAATTAGAAAATATAAGCAAAAATTATTATATAAAAAATGATATATTAGAAGTATTATCTGATATAAATGTTACATTCGAAAAAAATAAATTTTATGTTATAATGGGGCACTCTGGAAGTGGAAAAACAACTTTAATTAATATTTTAGGATTACTTGATAAGCAAACAGAAGGTAATTATTATTTAAATGAAATAGAAACAAACAACTTAAATGAAAAAGAATTGGCACATATAAGAAATAAAAATATTGGTTTTATATTTCAAGGTTTTTTATTAGATCCTAATTTAACTGCTTTAGATAATGTTAAGATGCCTATGATTATAAATAAAGATATTCCTAGGAATATGAGAAATAATATTGCAATACAAAATTTTAAAAAATTTGGCTTAGAAAAAAGAATGCATCATTATCCACGTGAATTATCCGGAGGAGAGCAAGAACGTGTAGCAATAATTAGAGCTATTATAAATAATCCTGATATTATTATAGCAGATGAGCCGACTGGAAATTTAGATGAAGTCTTAGAAAAAGAAGTCTTTGAGTATTTAAAAATGTTAAGTAAAGAAGATAAATGCATCATTGTTGTCACTCATAGTAAAGAAGCACTTAAATATGCTGATATAGTTTATAAATTAAAAAATAAAAAATTGGTGTTAGAATGAACTATTTAGAATATTTATATTTTTCGTTTAAAAGATTTAAAAATAATAAAAAGAATTTATATCATTTAATATTAATAATTTTCTTAAACTTTATATTATTATCGATTTTAGCATTTAGCACTAACTTCTTGGAATTTATAAATAATACAATTACTAAAAATATTGGATTTAGATCTTTAAATGTTTCACCAAATTTAGATAAGGAAGATTATGGTTTAAGCTTGATTTCTAATTTAAAATATGTAAAAGAGGTCTATAATTCTAAATATGATTCAGTAAGTGTTAAAAGTAGTTTTGAAAATAATTATTTTGATGGTAGTATAGATTTAAATTATGCTAATATAAATACTCTGCCTGAAAATGTTATTGGAAGTAAGTTTTCTGATAGTGATACTAATGTTGCTATATGTCCAATAAATTTTTATCCATCAAGTGAGGCTTATAACTTAATTTTTGATAATAAAAATATTTTAAATGGTTATGATTTATTAGATACTGATTTTACAGTAAAATATTATTCTACTAAAGAATATGGTGGTAATTTAATCAAAGATAAAGAGTATACTAAAATTTTTAAAATAATAGGACTTTATAATAGTAATGATTTAATAATGCCTAGTAACAGTTGTTATATTTCTTTTAATGATATAAAAGAAATAAATGATATTGTACTTAAAAATAATACAGGAATATACAGTTTTATTGTCGTAGTTGATAAAAAAGATAATGTCTCAAAAGTTATCAAGGAACTAGAAGATTTAGGCTTTAAAGATTCGGAAGTAAGAATGCATTTAGATACTACTTTAACAGATATAATATCACTTGCTAGCAAAATAGTAACATTTATTATAATTTTAGCAATAGTATTTTTAACAATTTCTTTAATAAAGAAAAGATTAATTGATGAATCTAAATATATTGGGATTTTAAAAACTCATGGCTTTATGAATAAAAGTATTATCTGTATATATACTTTAGAAATATTCTTAATTAATTTAATAGCATATATAATATCTTTAATAATATTCTTGGTTTTTTATCTAATATTAAAAAACACTTTATTATCTTCATTAATATATTCTGGATTCATAGTTAAATTATTTATAATAATATATATAATATCAATATTAATTACAATATTAATTCCTGTAATAATATCAATTTTGGCATATAATAAATGCGCCAGAAAAAATACTATTAGTTTAGTTAGGAGTAGTTAAAATGATTTTAAAAAGTTTTTTTAAAAAGAAAAGTACAAAAATATGTTTAATGATAACTACTATATTAATATCAATTATTATATTACTTTTAAGTTTTATTGGATATTTTAATAGTATAGTCGATAAAATTTATTCTGATCGAACATTACTAATTGCAATGAGTAAGAATGATAGTATAAATTTATTAAAAAAATATAATCATATTAGTAATATAAATAAAGAATTAGTATTTAAACTTAATTTTGATTATGATACAATCATAAAATCTTCTTATCTAACTAAAGATGAAAATGGTAATGTTTTAGATTCTTATCAAGATAATAATATCGATTTAAACGGAAGAATTAGCTGGGATGATTTAATAATATTTAATTTTGATACTTATATCTTAGTAAAAAAAGATAATGAAAATAAGCTTTTAGATGACGAAATAAAGATAGGTATAAATGAAATGAATTATTCATACCACAATAAACATGAATATGTTGTTAATCATCCTTTAGGTTTTTATTTTCAAAATGAGGCTATAGAATTTAATGTCAAAGATGTTTATATATCACAAAGACCTGAAGTAACTATATCTAGTAATTTATATAGTAAACTTTTAAAACAACAAAAAATATATGTATATACTGCTAAAGAAAATTCATATCATCAAGCTTCCAAACTAAAAGAAAAATTAAAAAAAGAAAAAATTAATGTTATTCATGATACTTTATATTTTCAAGATGAGTCTACTATTGTTTCTCATAATAGTGATTTAATAGATATTTTAAATTTAGCTATGTATATAACTATTATTTTATTTTTCATCATAACAATTATTATCCTAAAAAATATTATAGAAGATATAAATTATAATATAGATTTAGAAAAAAAGTTAGGATTTAATAAAATTAGAATAAAATTTAATATATTTGAAAGATTGCTTATATTAAATGTCTTATCTTATATTTTAGCATTTTCAATATCACTATTATTTATTAAAGGCATTAATAAAATTTTTAAAATAAGTCTAATAATACCAAAACTAAATATATTATTTATTTTATTTATTATTGTATTAGGTTTAAATATAATGTTAAGTTTATTAAAAAAATAAAATAAATATGTGATATAATTTAATAAAAGAGGTAATAATGAAAGATAAACAAAAACTACTTATAATTTTATTAATTATTGTAATAGTAATAATATTATTTAAAATCAATTATAAAAAAGAAGAATATAATTATGTTCCAGATATTATAAAAGCTTTAGAAAAACTTTCATATACCAATTATACTTATGATTATGAACTGAAATTAATTGAAGAGGAATTTAAATATATAGGTAGTAAATATGATTATATAGATAAAGGTATATATAAGTATCAAGATATTGAAATTAATTATCAAATAGAAAATGATAAATGCTACAATTTAGAAAATAATGAAGAAATAATAAATGTATTATTAAATGCAAATATTAAGTATTTATATATAGATTATTTAATTAAGCAGGTAGATGATGCTTTTACTAAATGTAATAAAAATAATGATTTAATAGAGTGTAATAATAGAGATATAACAATGAATTTTAAAATAGATAATGATATAGTAGAAATTTATATTAAAGATAATAATGATATTTATGATTTGAAATATTATAATTTAGATAATGTAGAAAAGATAGAAAGTATTAATAAAAGTAGAGATAAAGTTTCTTATGATGAGGTAGGTAATATAAAATATGTAAATGTAGATGATAAAAAATTAATATTTTATAATATTAGTCATGTTCAAATAGATGGCTTTAGAAAATATAGATTTGAAATTGATAAATTAGAAGATATATTAATACTTAGCATAGCTAAAGTTAAAAAAGAAAAAAGTATTAAATATATATTTCCAAATGATTTAATTGTTTATGTGTGTGATAATAATGATAAAGTTTATATATCACTTGAAAAATATGATAAAGAAATAAGAAGTAAAATATTAAAGGATGAATAATTCATGAAAAATTAAATTTTTAATAGTTTTTATGTTAAAATATATTAGGAAGTGATTATTTGTGAATGAAATAAATAAGCTAGACTACTATGGGAGAGGTATAACATATATAGATGGCAAAATAACTTTTGTTAAAAATGCTTTACCTAGTGAAAAAGTTGATATAAAAATTACTAAATCTTTAAAAAAATATAATGAAGCAGAAGTAACTAAATATATAAATATCTCAGATAAAAGAATAAAGCCTAGATGCCCATATTTTAATACTTGTGGTGGATGTAATTTAGAACACTTAAAATATTTAGATACTGTTAATTTTAAAGAAAATAAAATTAAAGAATTATTTTGTCATAATAATATAGAATACAAAAGTTTAGAAGTTATAAAAAATGAAAAAGATTTTAACTATCGTAATAAAATATCTTTAAAAGTAATTAATAAAGAAATAGGTTTTTATGAAGAAAAATCTCATAAATTAATAAAAATAAATAATTGTCTTTTAGCTAAAGAATCTATTAATAATACTTTGGATTTATTAGAAAAATTAAATGTAATAAATGGAAGTATTACAGTAAGAAGTAATTATAATGATGAGATATTAATTATTATTAATACAGAAGATAAAATAACCTTTAATAAAGATGATTTTATATCTATTAAATTAGTAGGAGTAGTTCTTAATAATAAAACTATTTATGGCAATAATTTCTTTTATGAAAGAATAAATGGTTTTTTATTTAAAGTTAGTTTTAATGCATTTTTCCAAATAAACAATTACATTACATCTAAGATATTTGATATTATAAAAGATAACCTAGATGAAAATACTAAAGTTTTAGATTTATATTCTGGAGTAGGAACACTAGGATTAATTGCAAGTAAAAAAGCAAAAAAAGTAATAAGTATTGAAAAAATAAAAAATGCTGTTTTGGATAATATATTTAATATAAAATTAAATAAGCAAAATAATATAGAAGTATTATGTAAAGATGCTTCTAAAGTAATCAATAAAATAAATATAGATTTTGATAATATTATTATTGATCCACCACGAAGTGGACTATTTAAAAGTGGTTTAGATATTATTTTAAATAGTAATGCTAATAAAATAATTTATATTTCTTGTAATCCAGATACTTTAGTAAGAGATTTAAAAATACTTAATAGTAAGTATATTATAAATAAATTATATATTTTGGATATGTTTAGTTACAGCTATCACGTTGAATGTATGACGTTGCTTAGTCTAAAAACTCCTGAAAAATAAGGAAATATTAATTTTTGATAGAATACTTAAGTTGGTAAATCGAGATAAAATATATTAAAACGTTAAATAGATTGATGGAGGAGTATATGTTTCCGCATACCACTTTATTGTAATAGTAAATATTAAAGGAGAGTAGTTAATGAATAATAAACTAATAGGTAATGAAAGTAATATAATTTTTTACGAAGATGAAAATAATAATACGAAGGTTGAGGTAAGGTTGCTTGATGAAGATGTATGGCAGTTTATTTAATGTGCAAAGACCAGCTATTGTAAAACATATTAATAATATATATAATGACGAAAAACTTGAAGGAAATAGAAGTGTTTCTAGAAAAAAAAGAATACTAGATAATTTCTATAGAATTTAGGGTTAATTCCAAAACGGCTATTAAATTTAGAACTTGGGCGAAAAATTAATTAAAGTATACATCGTTAAAGGATTTAATTTAAACGATGATAGATTTATTAAAGAAAACAAATTTGATAAAAGATATTTTGATGAGTTATTAGAGCAAATTAAAACAATCAGAGTAAGTGAAAGAATGTCTTATCAAAAAAATAACTGACTTATTTATTGCAACTTCAACAGATAGAAATAAGACTTATAATGAAATTTATGAGTTTATAGAAAGGAATAAAAATAATAATGAGTAAAATTTTTTTATTTGATTTGGGAAATGTCTTAGCTTATCCAATAGATAATCAAATTCTTTATAATAAATTAAATTGTAAGATTTCATATAAAGATTTTGAAAAATATTGGTTATGTAATGATTTTATAATAAAATCTCATATGGGTTTAGTATCAGATGATATATCTATAAAGGAACTATTAAAATATTGTAAAAGTAATTTAACTGTTAAAGAGTTTTATAAGATATATAATGATTTAGATGCAACTCTTTTTTTCGATACACTAGAAATAATAAAACAGTTAAAGGAAAAAGGATATAAAGTCGGTTTACTTTCAAATTTAAGATTAATTGATTATAATAGATTTAAGAAAAAAATCAAAAAAATTAATTTTGATTATCTATTCTTATCATATGAAATGAAGTGCCTTAAACCAAGTAATGAAATATATAGAAAAGTTATTAGTGATTGTAACTGTAATCCAAGTGATATAGTTTTCTTTGATGATAATGATAAAAATGTTATTGCCGCGAAGAATAATGGAATTGATTGTTATAAAGTTACAGGCAATAATATAAAAAATATATTTAAATTATATTTTAATAATATTTAATGTAAGATAAGAGACTTTTTAAAGATATTATATGTTAGTATTTATTTTAGATTTTTTTGTAATATTAAATTATGATTCATATAATTATTTAAATAATTGTGTGCATCAAAATTATTATTTGAGGAGTATTTTAATATATTAAATGCTTCTTTTAAATTTCCTTCAACATTTACATCAATATCAATATTTTTTAAATTATTATATATTTTTATAAGTTCTTGTAGTTGAAAATAGCTTGGATAACTAGGAAGATAAATGCCATACATTCTATCCTTAATATTAATAGTTTCAATTGAAGAGTTTACGATAATTATATTTCCTCTATCTGCTAAAATTTCCATTTGAATAGGCCAATCTAAACTATTTGCCACTCCTTCAAAAAACCCAAGGATCCATATCTTTAAGTGCTGTTAAATATTTAAAATGGTCTTTGTAAAACTCATTTCTGGAAATACCAAAACCATATGTTTCAGTAATAATATAAAAAATATAAGTATATATTTCCTTTTCATCTATCATAAATACCACCTGAGATTTATGTATATTTTAACTAATATGTTTATTTCTGTCAATAAATAGATAAATATAGAAATTATTGCTAAAAAATAAATTGTAGTATATATTTATTATAAGGAGGATGGAATTATGCAGAAGATTTATAAGAAGTATGAAACAATTATTTCATTTATTATGCTTAGTTTAGGTGCAATATTAGCAGCATATGCATTAGAGACCTTTTTGATACCAAATACTATTCTAGATGGTGGTATAACTGGTATTTCCATTATTATTTCGAAATTAACTAATTTACCACTTGGTATTTTAATATTACTTATAAATATACCTTTTGTTTATATTGGATATAAAAACATGGGGAAATGGTTTTTGATTAGAACAATTTATTCTATGATTTTATTTTCGCTTTTTTTATCATATTTTCATAGCTTAAATAGTTTAACGAATCAAATGCTTCTTGCAACAGTTTACGGTGGTGGTCTTTTAGGAATTGGTGTTGGATTAGTAATTCATTTTGGCGGTTGTATTGATGGCACTGAATCAGTTGCTTTAGTCATTAGCAAAAAAACATCTTTATCAGTAGGTCAAATAGTTTTAATTTTTAACTTAATTATTTACATAATAGCTGGTTTTTGTTTTGGCCTTGATAGAGCAATGTATTCTTTATTAACTTATTTTATAACATTTAAAGTAATAGATTTTGTATCTGATGGTTTAGATCAAGCTAAAGCAGCTTTAATAATTACGGAAAAAGGAACCATTATGGCATCTGAAATCTTTAAAAGGCTAGGTAGAACAGTAACAAAAATTAATGGGAAAGGCTATATTAGTGGAGAAAAAGAAGTTTTATATTGTGTTCTTACTAGAATTGAAGTTTTTGAATTAAAAAAAATATGTGAAGAAATGGATGAAAGTAGTTTTATAACTATTTCAGATGTTTCAGAAATAATTGGTGAACATATAAAATCAAATAAAAATAATAAAAAATAATATTTTTTTGAAGGAGAATGTAATGAAAAATATTTTAAAGAATTACAAAGAAACAATTATCCTTTTAGTTTCTATAATAATTGGGGGAGTAATAGGATTAGTATTTGGAAGTAAGGCTAAGATTTTAAGCCCTCTAGGGGATATATTTATAAATTTAATGTTTGTCGTAATTGTACCATTAGTATTTTTAACAATTACTAGTTCAATAATTAAGATGAAAAGTCCCAAAAGATTAGGGAAGATTATGAGTAGGATAGTTATTATATTTGTTATAATGTCAATAATATCTGCTTTACTTGGAATTGCTTCATGTTGTATAACTAAACTTGTTGATAATAATGATACTGAAAATATCATGAATTTAATGAATGAAGAAGAAGTTATTGAAATAGATATGAATATATAAGAACGTACTGCCTCTTTAATAAGTGTTGGTGATTTTAATTTATTATTAAGTAAAAATAGTATTATCCCTTTACTTTTATTTTCTATTATTTTTGGTTTTGCGGTTAGAAAAAGTAAAGAGAAAGGCGAAGCGGTTAGTAAAGTTATAATAAGTCTTAATGAAGTAGTAATTAATATTGTTAATATTATTATGTATTATGCCCCAATTGGTTTAGGATGTTATTTTGCATCTTTAATTGGCACTTATGGTAAAAGCATTGCTATTGGTTTTTTAAAAACATTTATTATTTATACTATTGTAGTTTTACTATTTTATTTTATTATTTATTCAATATATGCTTTAATAGCAGGTGGCAAAAAAGCTTTAAAGTCCTATTGGAAAAATATTTTAGCTCCAAGTGCTACAGCTCTTGCTACATGTTCATCTGCTGCTAGTATTCCTATAAATATTAAAAGTGCAAAAGATATAGGTGTAAGTGATGATATAGCAGAAATGGTAGTGCCAATGGGAACGAGTTTTCATAAAGATGGTTCTGTTATAGGCAGCGCTTTTAAAATAATGTTTTTAGTTTATTTATTTAATACAAGTCCAAGTATATGGTTAGTACTAGGAGTATCACTTGTGGCAACTTTGCTTGTTACAGCTGTACCAATTGGAGGAGGAACCATTTCAGAAATGTTTATTTTAAATTTAATGGGATTCCCAGTATCAGCCTTACCAATACTTACTATTATTGCAACTATTATAGATGCACCAGCAACACTTTTAAATGTAGTAGGTGATACTATTAGTTCGATGTTAGTGGGAAGATTAGTAGATGGGAAGAAATTTTTAACTAAAAAATAAGTATAAAAGAACAATACTTTTTTTATTTGTTTTTTATTATAGCTATGTTATAATAATCTCTGTTTTTAAAAGGAGGTTGTTTATTATGTTAGATTATATTGATGTAGATGATATTGATTTCAAAAAATTCCAAATAATAAATAAAGAGATTGCATCTAAAAGTACTATATTTTGGGATGTTTACAATAATAAGTTTTATAAAATTTTTAATGAAAGTGTTAACCTTTCACCAGATAATATGAAAATATTAGAACAAAAAGAAGAAAAAATGTCAGCGTTTAAAAAAATAGAAGGAATTGATTTTGTTTCTCAAGCTACAAAATTAATATCAAATAAAGATTATGTAATAGGTTACCAAGCTGATTATATAAATGCCAAGAGATTATATGAAATAGATACAAATAATATAAAAAAATTATTTATTATATTATCTAAAATATCTTATCACTTGATGTTATTACATCATAAAAATGGCAACCCTGTTATAGGTGATTTGCATTTTGATAATTTTTTGGTTGATAGTAATGGTAATGATTATTTTACTGATTATGATAGTTATGGAATAAATGGCATAGAAGTAGATAATTTTTCGAAAGCATTAACTAGTTATTGTGATACTATGAATTACCAAATTTATGATGATGAAAGTTATGATAGATTATCTTTTATGTTAGCTCTTTTTCAAATGATTTTTGATAATTTAATAACAAAAATTAATAATAAAGATTTTTTGAAAATTACCAGATTATATCCGGTATTTGAAAAATTAGAAGAGGTATTTATAACTTTGAAATCATCTTACAATTTTATTCCTGATATTCCATATTTCCACGAAATTATTAAGGAAGAAGATATTTTGAAAATGTAAACTTTACATATCATAAGTTTACATTTTTATTAACCTTTAAGGAAGTTATCTGCGAAAGCAGATAATCAAAAAACCACT
>CAOJUX010000030.1 GCA_948444795.1 uncultured Erysipelotrichaceae bacterium
TTTCTACAAATCAATTAACTAATACTAATCATAACTTTGATTTAAAAGAAGAAGATTTTACTTATTTAATTGTAGATTATAAACAAAGTGGAATTGGATCAAATAGTTGTGGACCTGATTTACCTGAAGAATATAGACTTAATGAAGGAGAGTTTTCATATAATTTTTATTTAAAATTTTTAAAAATAAATATGTAATACCATTTAAAAAGTCCCTATATCAAAATAACTTTTTATACAGTATAGTAAAATTAAAATGAGGTGTACTAATATTGAGTTAAAAATCTTCAATATTAGTATACCTCCAAAAATATTTCTAAATTTAATTTTAAATATAATAGTTAAAAATTAACTAAAACTATATAGCCTCTTCATTTTGTAATCTTAATAAAGGTTCAGAAAAATTAACATTGAACCATTGAATTAAAGGTCCCATAAATAATGCCGTTATTATAGTTCCAATCCCTATTGATGCTCTTAAAACAAATCCAACAACAACACAAATTAAATCAGTTACTATTCTACAAAACCTAAATTGAGCAATTTTATTATCAGACATAATCTTAGAAATAGCATCATATGCTGATACTCCTAAGTCAGCAGTAAAATATAATGAAGCTCCAAAACACATTACTATTACACCTAAAATTAATAATATCATTTTTACTAAAAAACTAGGATTAACAATTATGCCTTCAATAATATTTTTTGTTGCATCAGCAATAAATCCGTTTCCAATTAAATTAAATATAGTTGCTAATCCAATATAATGTTTATCGATTATTAAAACAAATATTAACATAACTGAACATAGTATACTGTAAAAAGTTCCAAATGATAAGCCTGTTAAATTACATAATCCCGTTGTAAAACTTGTAAATGGATCAGTTCCTAAAGATGCTGCTTGAAATATACCAACACTTATTCCAGTAATAACAACACCAATAAATGCCATTAAAAGTCTCATAGATTTCACTTCCATACTATACTACTCCTCTGCATTTAAAACATAAATTTTTGACCAATAATCTGTACAAGTTTCCCCTCCATCGATTACCTGCCCAGCAGATGAGTCTGTGGTTATTAATCCTAAATTCATTAATTCACTTCCATAATGAGAATTATTAGTTTCTTTTACTGAATATAATAAATTTTCATCTAATCCGTATAGCTTCATTCTTCTAAATGGACAATTAACATCATTTAACACCTTAAAATATGCAACAATTGCCTTTCTCTTATTTTCTGAAACAACCATCCATGCAGAAATATTATTTTCAAAAGGACTTTTAAGTCTAAAAAATTTACCTTTTTGTATAATTTCTCTATACTCCTTTACAAATTCAACTTGACTTTTTATTATTTCATGTTCTTCTTTAGATAATTTAGTTAAATCTAATTCATATCCAAATGCACCAAAATAAGCAACATTTCCTCTTATCCCCAACGGAGTATTTCTAAACAACTGATGATTAGGAGATATTGACACATGTGCCCCCATACTACTTAATGGGTAAACATATGATGTTCCATATTGAATTTTAATACGTTCTATAGCATCCGAGTCATCACTTGTCCAACACTGTGGTGCATAATACAGCATTCCAGCATCAAATCTACCTCCACCACTAGCACAAGATTCAAACAAAATATATGGATGTTTATTAATTAATCTTTCATATAATTCATAAACACCTAATATATATCTATGAAAAACTTCACCTTGTCTATAAGGTGGCAAAAATAAGGAATAACATTCTGTAATACTTCTATTCATATCCCATTTAATATAAGAAATACTAGATTCACTTAAAATTTTATCTACCATTTTATAAATATAATCAACAACTTTAGGATTTGAAAAGTCTAATACATATTGATTTCTTCCATGTGACAAATTTCTATTTGGAGTTTGAATTACCCAATCAGGATGTTTTCTATATAAATCACTATCCTTATTAACCATTTCAAGTTCAAACCATAACCCAAATTTCATTCCTAAATCTTCTATCTTTTTAGAAAGACCTGAAATACCATTTGGTAATCTATTAGTATTTGCATACCAATCTCCAAGACCACTAGTATCACTACACCTATTTCCAAACCATCCATCATCTAAAACAAATAATTCTATACCATCTTCTTTTGCAGTTTTTGCAATATCAACAAGTACATCTTCTGTAAAATCAAAATAAGTAGCTTCCCAATTATTAATTAAAATTGGCCTAACCTTATCTCTCCATTCACCTCTGCATAATCTTTTTCTATAAAGTTCGTGATATGTTTGACTAACACCATTCATTCCTTTATCAGAATAAACCATTACTACTTCTGGAGTTTGGAATTCTTCTCCTTCATCTAAGTACCATTTAAATCCTAAAGGATTTATTCCCATCAATACCCTAGTAACATCATAAGTATCTACCTCTACTTGTGCTAAAAAATTCCCACTATAAACTAATGAAAACCCTAATGCTTCTCCTTGAAACTCATCTGTATTTGGTCTTTTTAACGCTATAAATGGATTATGATTATGTCCTGAATTTCCCCTTGCACTACTTATAGACTGTATTCCTTGCTCTAATTTTCTTTTCTTTACTTCTCTTTCTCTTGCCCATGCACCTGATAATTGTATCCATTCATAATTACAATCAGGTAAATCTAAGCACATACTCATAGCATTAGTAAGTTCTAAAGCTTCACTATTTTTATTTACAAATCTACAACTTCTTGCTATCGCTGATTCATTATTAAATATTGTATAAATTAAAACTAACTCTGCATTTATAACCGAATCAAATAATTTTACTTCAAGTGTATCTGCTTCTGAAAGTTCTTCTGTATAAGTAGCAGGAAGCCCCTTTAATTTAGGTTTTCCACTATATATTTTATGAGAAACATATTCAAAATTTGTTATTTTACTACCATTCTTTTGTAAAATTTCATATGCTGGATTCTTAAAATCCGTTGTTCCATATGAAGGATATTCTTGTTTTATATGTTCTAATGAAAATCCATATTCTCCTTCATACACATATGCTGACATCGGTCTATATGCATTTTCAAGCAAATAATCATAATTATTTCTTTGGTGAATTCTTTTTCCAAAATACAATTGACCTAAATGATTATTCCTTAAAATTTTTATAATATAACTTATATTATTATTAAATAAATGGAACTCCTTACTTTTTTCATTAAAAATAATACTCATTAAATTCCCTCCCAAACCATATATAAATTATTTGTTGTTTATACTTCTTTTTAATCTTATTATAGAAGAATTAAATATGTGTAGTAGATTATTTTGTTGAATAATTCATATAAAATGTTTACTATTTTTTAAAATTAATATATTGTTTGGTATTATTTGATATAATTAAATAGTATACTGGGAGGGAATTTTATGGAAGAATCTTTTGTGCTACAATTATCAAATAGAAAATTTAAAGATTTTTATCTATGCTTTTGTGGACATTCTAAATGTGATAAACTACATAGCTTTGGTCCTGCAGTAAGAGCAAGCTACATAATCCACTATGTACTATCTGGAAAAGGCTACTATTATGTTAATGGCAAAAAATATACCTTAGTAAAAAATCATGGCTTTTTAATTGAGCCTAATATTACAACCTTTTATCAATCGGATGCCAATGATCCTTGGACATATGTATGGATTGGTTTTTCAGGCCCAATGGCACATGAATACCTTTATGAAATTGGATTAAACAATAATGATCTAATCTTTAAAAATGATAACTCTGATGAAATAAAGGATTTAATATTTAAAATGTTAAAACATAATGAGGCAAATCTTAAAGAAGAATTTTATCTTCAAGGTTTACTATATCAATTTTTTTCATTATTAATTATGAATAGTAGTATTTCTAATCAATGCATAATTAATGAAATAACCACCAAAAACATATATGTTAGGAAAGCTATTAAATTCGTAAAAAATAATTACTCTAAGGGAATTATGGTTAATGACATTGCGAAACATTTGTGTGTAAGTAGAAGCTATCTATATATTTTATTTAATAATACATTAGGAATTTCCCCTAAAGATTATCTATCTAACTTTAAAATAACCAAGGCTTCTGAATTACTTAAATTAACAGACTATTCAATTGAAGAAATAGCAAATTCCTGTGGATATAAAAACCCTGAAGTTTTTTCAGCTATATTTAAAACCAAATTTGAATTAACGCCTACTAAATATAGAGCTGCACATAGAAAAGAAATTAAAGAAAGATTGGAAATGGAAAGTGGAGCGTTAAATTTTTTATAAATTAAAAGTCCCATAGAAAACATTATTGTTTCTATAGGACTTTTAATTTATTATTCACTAGCTATTTCTAATTCAACTTCATTTGATACTTTACTTAAATATCCACCTTTTAATTTATAATACTTTTTATAAATAAAGTAACTTAATAATATGAATATCATTGGAATTCCTATCATTAATACACGAATACCAAATATTGCTGTTGATGTTTGTTCAACATCTGGAACATATCCAACTAATGCCAAACCAGCGCCTGTAAATAACCCCGATACAGCTTGTGATGCCTTCATAAGAAATGTTTGAGCCGAACAAATAATTGATTCATTTCTAGTTCCAAATTTTAACTCACCGTAATCTATAACATCAGCAATAGATACTGTTGTAATTCCTAATGAAAATGCAGAACCAAGCTTTAATGTAATTGCTCCTAAAGCAACTATAATTACATTATGAGGAGCTATAAATCCACCTATAAGAATTATTACTAAACCTAATACAACTAATGTGCATGCTAACGTATAAACTTTAGGTCTTTCTAATTTCTTTGCTATCTTAGGGAATATCATAAGTCCTGCCATTTCAGCTAATATACAGAAATTAAATACAGAAAATAAGCTTTCCATTCCAGTAACATATTTGAAATAATAAATTAGTATACCGTTTACAGTTTGCATGCAAAGATTAAATGTTAATAACAATCCCATAAATGCTATCATTTGATCATTCTTTATTAGTAATTTAAACGCTTGCTTTAAATTTGTTTTTTGATTGTTTTTTTCTAATTTAGCTTCTGGTACATTAACTACTGTTATTGTAATAGTAAATAAGAAAATAGCTGCAATTATTATTGCAAATACTGTATAACCAGCTTTTAAATCCCCATTTCCAAAAATCTTATCAAAATTAGTTATAATAGTTAATCCAAATGTACCTACTATAAATCCAGCCATACTAGCAAAAAATCTTGGAATTACCGAAACCTCTTCACGTTCTCTTGGATCAGATGTTAAGTCAGGTAGCCATGACCAATAAGGTACATCCATTATTGTATAAGTCATTCCATATAAAATATACATTACGGCAACATAAATATATAATTGTGAAGTTGACATCCCCTTACTAGTAAATAATAAAACAAATATAATAGCATTAATAATTGTTCCTATAAGTAACCAAGGTCTAAACTTCCCCCATTTAGTATTAGTATTGTCAACAATCATTCCCATCATAGGATCATTAACAGCATCCCATATACGAGCTACAAAAAATAATGCTCCTGCATACGCCGGTGATAGTTTTAATACATCGGTAATATAAACCATTAAAAAAACTCCAACTAAATTACATATAGCATCTTTTCCAATTGCTCCAATTCCAAAACACCACTTTGCTTTTTTTGTTAGTTTCATAAATTCTCCTCCTCCCAAAATATTCATTTAATCAATAATAACCTTTACATTTTTAATTATAAAAGTTTTATTTTCTATTAGTAGTATGATTTGTTGAATGAAGCATAGAAAATGTTTACTATTTTTTGTAAAATATAAGAAACGAAATATATAAAACTCTACTCGTAGTATTGTTTATTAATAAAAATTTTATATAAAAAAATAAGATTGTATAATATTAAATCAAAAAATTTCAATACTATACAACCCTATATATAATTATAAATTGTAATTAATTTTAAAATTAATTCTTTCTATTGTTACCATGTAATTTTATCATCAAAAATATAATTGTGTAACTGCTCAACAGTTGCTCTCTTATCAAAAGTTAAATAATATACCCCATTAATAGTCTTTCCTTGACTATAACCATCAAGTGGGAACCTTTCTAATTTTAAATTTGAATCACCAAGTTTTAAAACATCCATACCTAAGTTTAATATCTCATTATACCCTAAACTTGTATTAACCATAGGTAATATATCTGATAATAATGATGGATATGATGTTGCCGACATGGATTCTACCTTTTTAAATATTTCTGTTAATACTTCTCTTTGTCTTTCAGTTCTTCTATAATCTCCACCTGAAGTATACCTAATTCTACAATAAGCTAAGGCTTGTGTTCCATTTACATGCTGAAATCCTGTCGTAGTTATTTCTGATGCATTAGTTCCATTTTCGTTATTTATTTCTCTTATATACTTATTTATATATTTTAATTCTTCAGAATCAATATCTAACTCGATTCCACCAACCTTGTCTATTATTTTAGGTAATGTTTTAAAGTTAACAGCTGCAAAATCCTCTATGTTTAAATCAAAATTCTCATTTAAAGTTTTTATTGCAAGTTGTGGTCCTCCAAATGCATAAGCATGATTGATCTTATCATCTCCATGTCCTTCAATTCCTACATAAGAATCTCTCATTATTGATGTTAATTTTAATTTCTTATGAGTTGTATCTATAGTTGCTATCATTATTGAATCTGATCTTCCAATAACTCCATCTCCTGTATCAACTCCAAACAAGGCAATATTAATTATATTTCCATTATATTCGGATAACTTTTCTTTTATCTCTTCTTTTATTCCCACATCTTCTTTATTTATTTCTACTTTTTCTACTTTATTAAATAAGTGATTTCCATAAGCATAGACTCCACCTACAATCCCCAAAATCAATACTAAAGTTATTATTAAAATCCAAATGGTTATCTTTTTAGCTTTTATCATCTTTCCTTCCTCTCAAAAATAATTTAATATTTAATTATTAAAACTTTCTCATGAAATCATCCAATAAACCCCAAATAATATAAAGTACTATAATTTTTATAGTTACCTAACTTTCTATTAATAAGAATGATTTAATATCTTCTTTATATGTTATTAAATCATATTTATCCATTCCTGAAAACTCTAACTTATCACTTTTAGGCAAACTTGATTTTTCTATATTATCTATTCCTATCTTAATTACAGAAAACCCTGTTGAAACTAACTCTTTAGTACTCATTGAACTTTCAATGCATTTTATACTCCTAGATACTATACTTGAAAATTCTTTTATTCCTTTATCCGTTAAATCATTTATTACGGTATTAATTATATTTTTCTGTCTAGTCAATTTTTTTGTACAACCTTTATCACCTTGAAACTTAATATATTTTATAACTTGCTTTCCATCTAATATATATATATCATCGTCTCCTTCTAATCCCATAAACTTTTTATCATTAGAATTTAATTTTACTTTTATACCATTAATGCTATTAATAATATCTTCTAATACAAAATAATCTAACTTTATATATTGATTTATTGCTAATCCTAATTTTTCATTTAACTTGTTTATGCTATCAACTATTTCAATTTCCTTTAAAATATTAGTTATCTCATAATTTTCTACTTTAATTTTATTCTTAATACTTATTAATTTAATAATAGATTTTTTAGAGTTAATACGTAAAATTACAATGCTATCACATTCATTATTATCTGTTATAAAAATTGCTACATCTGTACCTTCAATCTCTAATTTATCCCTTTTTAATTTATCCTTTATATCTACTTTTTTTATATTAGGTAACTTAGTGCATAAATACCCTACCCCTAACGTTAATATAATCTTACTCTTATCCATTATACCACCCATTTTATTAATTAATATTTAAAAATTAAATTTTTTATAAAATCTACAACACGCTCTGTAGATTTCCCATCCTTAAAATCAAAATATTTATTTTTAAATTCTTTCAATTCATCTATATTAAAACAATAATTTTCTATTACATTCAAGACATCATCTTCAGTTTTACATATAGGACCCGGAATAAATTTTTCATACTCCTCATACATTCCCCTATCATTTTTATACTCCTCTAAGTCTGGCACAAAAAATATCATAGGCTTTTCTAATATAGAAAAGTCAAAAATAACTGCTGAATAATCACATATCAGATAATCTGTAACAGCAAATAGCTTTTTTATGCTCTCCTTATTTCCATTTATAATTCCATCATCATTTTCATGATACATTTTTACTTCTTCAAGCCATGGATGTAACTTATAAATTATAATGTAATCACTACCTAATTTATTCTTTATATATTTCAAATCAATTTTTTGATAGCTTACACCATTTATTGGATCACCTCTAAAAGTTGGAGCATATAAAACCACCTTTTTATTCCTTATTTTAGGATACTTTTGTAATATATCACTTTTATATTTTTTTAATTTCTTAGGATTAAATAAAATATCAGTTCTAGGAATTCCTAGTGGTATAACACTTTCCTTTGATACATTAAATGCACTACTATAGATATCTTCCCAAAACTTAGAAGAACTTAATATATAATCATAATTTTTTATCTCATATTCTCTTTTTATATCATTTCCGAATTTCTTAATTGCACCACTAGCATGCCATACTTGTATGACTTTAGTTTCTTTTCGCTTAAAATTCGATACAACAAAATTATTGTAATCTAAAATTACTATTTTTGACGTATTAATATGATATAACTGTTTTACGCAATTAAATAAATATTTAATTTTTCCAATTAATGTGTTCTGATATTTAATTAATATATATACTAAATTATATTTTCCTTCTTTTTCTAAACTTTTTGCAATTAATTTAAAATCCTTTTCAAGCTTTTCGCTCTTATATGAAATAAAAGTTATTTTATTTTCCTGTATTTTAACCCAATATAATATGCAGTTTATAACAAACAATATTATGTAAGCTATCATTTTATTCATCTTATAGTGTCCTTTTCCTTATTAATTATAATATATACTTAATAACTCTTTCACTACATCTTCCATCTTGAAAGTTGTTATATATTTTATTGAACTCAGTAATTTTTGTTTTATTTTCATTATAATATTTTTTATTATCCTTAATTAAAGTCAATAACTTTTCTTCATTTGTTATTACTTCTCCTGGCAACTCTTTATTTATATCTAAATAAAATCCCCTTAAATTCTCTTCATAATCTTTTAAATCATACATATAAAAATAAATAGGTCTATTTAATATCGCATAATCAAAAAACACACTTGAATAATCAGTTACTAAAATATCACTAATTACATATAATTCATTTATATCCTCAGCTTCATTTACTGAATAAAGAAATCCATTAAAATCATCATTATTATATTTATTTGTTATTAAATAATGTGGCTTAAATAATACTATATATTCTTCTCCAAGCCTCTTCTTCCAATAATAAAAATCGACTTCTAAATTAAAAATGTATCCTTTATTATTAAATGAATTATCTCTCCATGTAGGTGCATAAAGTATAACTTTCTTTTCTAACGGAATATTGTATTTAATTTTTAGATCTAAAACCTCATTTTCTGTTATATTGCTTAAGTAATCATTTCTTGGATATCCTGTTTCTATAATTTTACTTTCATTTACTCTAAAAGCACTGATAAACTTTTCAGTTGAAAACTTATTAGGTGATATAAAGTAATTATATCTTTTCACATCTGTATCATATGACTTAGTCATTTCTTTTTTTGTTACTTTTGTTCTATAAAAAGTCTTATCATCTCCAATATCTATATCATGAGCTAATCTTTTTAATGGAGTTCCGTGCCAAGTTTGAACATATACTTGATTTTCTTTTTTCAATATGTAACTTGGCATTTTACAATTTATAATCCAATATTTACTTCTAGCCATATAATAAAAATAAAGAATACTATTATATCTTACTATCTTAGAATTACTTATATTAACATTTTTAGATTTTCTAACCGCCCATATATATTTATAATCCTTATATTCCTCTCTAGACTCCATGTATTTATGTATATATTTAGGATTACATAAATAGCCTCTCCCATGATAAGATACAAATATAACCATTTTATTATTTATAGGTATATATTTATATGTCATCTTATATAATACTTTAATTAAATTAAATATTTTCTTTTTAATTGCAGCCTTTATATTCATAACTTTTCCTTTATATATTCTGAATATTATTAATTAATATATAAGTCCTCTATAATAATAGAGGACTTATATATTAAAAATTCATTTCTGATTTTTTATCCCTTGATAATAATTTCTTAACACCAGTATTAGGATTTACCCCATCAAATAGCACTTTATATACTATATCAATAATAGGCATTTCAACTTCCATTTTTTCCTTTAACTCATAAAATGCTTCACAAGCTTTTATTCCTTCTACCACCATTCCAACTTCATCTATAGCCTCTCTAGGAGTTGCCCCTTTACCTATTAAATATCCTGCTTTTCTATTTCTAGAATGTAAACTACCACAAGTTACTATCAGATCTCCCATTCCAGTTAGCCCCAAAAATGTTTCACTATTTCCACCCAGCTTAGTGCCGATTCTGACTATTTCAGCCATTCCTCTTGTCATTAATGCTGCTTTAGTGTTATCACCATAACCAATTCCATCACATATTCCAGCAGCTAAAGCAATAACATTTTTTACTGCACCACCAACCTCAACACCAATTAAATCATCATTTGTATATACTCTAAATTCTTTAGTCATAAATAAATCTTGAATTTCATTTGCATATTTCATATCTTTTGATGATGTTACAACCGTAGTTGGTATTTTAAATGCAACTTCTTCTGCATGGCTTGGACCAGATAAAATTACAACAGGATTATTTATTTCTTGAGATATTACCTCCGACAATCTTAATCCAGTTTCAATTTCCATCCCTTTAGCTATACTTATTACAGGTATACTTTCACTTATTTTACCTTTCAAGTTTTTACACATACTACGTATAACATGAGATGGTACTGCTAATAATACATAATCAACATTAATTAAAGCTTCATCTAAATTACTATATGCAACTATACCCTCTGGAATATTTAATCCCTTTATATACTTATCATTTTTTCTATTTATATTAATATCATTTACAACATTTATATCTATATCATATATATTAACTTTATTTTTCTTATTATCTAATAATATTCCTAATGCAGTTCCAAAACTTCCCCCACCTATTATTACGATTTTTTTCATACCTTTCTCCTGACTATAATCTTAATTTAATTTTTTAATTTATTTAATATAATTTTATCTAACTGGTGCATAAACTCTTTATAATATTCAGACTGATAATGACTAACAGATCTTCCCTCAGGATGCTCATTAAATGCAATATAATTTTTCTTTATAATATCTATAACTTCACACTTTGGAAATCTTTTTATAAATCTCAACTCCATATATTCAAATAATGAGTTTGAAATCCTACTTTGTAATACTTCTAAAGGAGTAAAGTTTTCAAGTTTTCCTTCCTTATTTTTCATTTTCACTGCAGTTCTCGCTCTTTGAAATATTATTTTACTTGTATCAAAATTTTCTTCCAGACATTCAGCAAATTTTTCAAATTCTTCTTCCCATAACTTAAGATATTCTTTTAAATTCATGTGACTATATATTTTAGGATTTCCTAATTTATATATATAATCTGTTTGCCTCAATATATAGGTATCTGTTATCATACTCCCATCCTCATATGCAATTAAAGGTCTAACAGCATCGGCATATAAATCGATAACTAGAAAATCCACATTGCTTTGCTTTAATTTATAAAAGAAATCTTTATTAAAATCTCCCCTTATGGTATTTTTTTTGAAATCGCTATATTTTTCAAATTCATTTTCTACAAAATTAATTCTCTTTGCTGTCATACTTGGTATAGATGTATGAAAACTAGTTAAAACTACTTCATATTTATCCTTATAATCTTCATTAAAAAACTTTGTACTTTGAAATGCAGATCTGCTAAAACATGATCCATAAACTCCAATTCTTATTTTTTCATAATTTGTCTTATATTTTGTTACTCTTAAAGTTAAACTTCCAATATCTGTTTTATAATTCTCTAACCTATAATTTTCTTCTATAATCGGTGTTTTATCTACATTATTATTCAAAATCAACATTAAATCTGATATTTTCCCAGTGTTTACATTAATTATAGAGCACCAATAATCCCACACAGTAATATTAAATGGCAATAAAATAGCTTTTTTAATATTTTTATCAATAAAATAACGTCCTTCTTTAGCTACTAAATCATATTTTATTGAATCTAAATTACAAAACTTAATATTATTATTTTGTCTTGCTTTTAGATAACATGATACTATTTTATAATCCTTACTTGTCTGAATACTAAGTTCAATATTTTCCTTAAGTTCTATCTTAATATTTTTTAATGGATTTATTTTACTTCTCTTAACAATTATACTTAAATGATTGTTTTCATAAATTATTTTATTTATAAATAATTCATTTTTACTAAATACTTTAAATTCATCATTAATATTATTACTTGGCTTAATATTGATATCTATATACTTATTATTTGTATAAACTCTTAAGAAAAAATCCCATTGTTGTTCATCATTTAAATCTTCAATATCTCCTATTGAAAAATCAATTTTTTCTTTAATATCTATGTTTTCTTTAATAACATATAAATCACAATATAATAATAAATCCTTTCTAACACGTTTTTTTAAAATTAAATTTCCATAGTCACAAACTATATCATTTTTTAAAAATTTAATTTATGCTTTATCATTATAAGTTTCAATTTCTGCATTTATATAATTTATTTTAATATTTACCTGTAGTGATAGACTTCCTGACTTATTTCTATATAGGAAGCAATTATAATTTGTATTTTTTATATTCTCTACTTTTTTTATAATTCTATTAACATAATATGCCTTTCCTTCTATAAGTACATCAAAAATTTGATTATCTTCTAAATCAATATTCTTTAATTTAAGATAATATACATATTTATCATCAATCTTTTCGCTCAAAAGTCTATATGTTTTAGGTGCGCGACATTGATTTATTAATGATCTTTCTCTTAAATCAATAAATTTAAAATTATTTGTATCAATAATTTTTAAATAACCTTCATCTGTTATTCTAATATCCATTATAAAACATCCTTATTATAAATAATTTAGTTTAAGTATTCTAAAGATTCAATCCAATTCGTTACTATATTTTGAGAATTATATCTTCTAACATTTCTCTTTGCATTTTTGGCTAATTTATCTCTTAATTCTTCATCTTCTATTAGCCTATTTATTTGCTTAGCAAATTCATCAATATTTCCATTTTCAACAAGTATTCCATCATTGTTATGCGTTATTATTTCCCCTGGCCCTTCTGGACAATTAAAACTAACTACTGGTATTTCCATCTTCATTGCTTCCACAATTACCATTCCGAATCCTTCATATCTTGAACTTAACGCATATATCTTAGATTCCTGCATTTCCTTTTCAATTTGTTTACTAGGCCCCATTAAGAAAACATTTTTTTCTACATTATTTTCAATTATTAAATTTTTCAAATATTGATTATCTCTCCCTTTTCCAAATATTTTAATACTCCAATCTGGATGTTTTTCAATAATTTTAGGTGCAGCCTTAATTAATAAATCAAATCCTTTTTGAGGAACTAATCTTCCTGCAGCTATTATTTGATTCTTTTTATTACATGTATAATCTACTTGTAATTTAGGAATTGCATTTGGAACTTTTACAATTTTATTTTTAGCCTTAGGTATTTCTTCCAAGTAACCTTGTGTATCAGCGTCTGTTAATGTCATTATTAAATCTAATTTATTATAATATTTTTTAATTTGTTTCTGTAAATTTTCTGGATGAATATTAAAATTCAAATGTTCTTGACCAATCACTTTAAACTTTCTTATTTTGAAGTATTTAGCTAGCATTACATTAAATCCTGGCCTAGTACTAACAATAACTCCATCTTTAATACTCATAAGTTTTTTAATTAATTTAACATCTGTTAACAGTGAAAAATCTTTATAAAACTCATCATCTTTATCAATTATTAGGCTATTTCTACTCTTAAGAATTTTATCAATTCTACTTAGCTTATTTTTCTTATCAAATAATAATGATACCTTTATTGATTTATCAATATCGAAATATTTATCATTTTTATCTCCAAAAATACTTATTAATTCAACTTCATATCCCTGTTGAATAAGAGATTGTGCAGTATTTATTACTGTTCTTCCTGTTCCCCCCATACCAAATATATTAAATGATAAGAAATAAACCTTCTTCTTCTTATTATTATTGAATATAGTAGCACAAGCTCTTCTGCTTGATTGCCCATCTTCTAAATAAGCAAATTTATCATAAAATTTATCATACTTTTCCTTATAATTATTAGATACATTTTCTATATTTTCTATAGTTTCTACTAATTCTTCAGTTGTTTTAACTATTTTACCTGGGGCATCATTTACAAAATCAAAATAAAATCCTCTTAATTTTCCTTTATAGTAATCTAAATCATGGCAATAAAATATCATTGGTCTTCTAGTTGATGCAAAATCGAACATTACCGATGAATAATCAGTAATTAATATATCTGATATTAATGATAATTCTTGTATATCTTCATATTTAGATACATCATATACAAATCCCTTAAATTTATCTGAATTTATTCCTGTATTAACAAAATAGTGTGTCTTAATTAATAGTACATACTCTCTTCCTAATTTATTATATATTTCTTCAATATTAATATCCAATACATATTTACTATTATCCCTCCATGTAGGAGCAAATAATAAAACCTTTTTATTTAAATCAATATTTAACTTATGCTTTATTTCTTTAATTTTTTGTTGATTATTTTCTACTAAAATATCGTTTAATGCATGTCCTACTTCGAATATAGGTCCATTATATCTGAATGCACTCTTAAATGTATTTATTGAGTATTGATTTTGAGCTAATAAATAATCCCACTTTTTAACTCTCTTTTTAAATGCCTTTAAAAACTTTTCGTTATATGAAGGTGATTTCTTATTGACATCAAAGCTTATTTTCTTTAATGGAGTACCATGCCAAGTTTGAATAAATTTTGCACCTTTTCTTTTCTTAACATTATCTTGCATATTTAAATTACTTATTATATATTCAGCTCTAGCTAAATAGTAATAATATTTTAAGGTTTCTATTTTTACTTTTTTAGCATTTCCATCTATCTCTTCAAATTGATTTCTTAAAGCCCATACATACTTTAAATTTTTATAATTATCTTTTGCATATTTATAAATATATTTAGGGTTTCCCGAATATGATCTTCCCCCAAAACTTTGAAATACTACTAAGCCTTTTTTTATCGGAAGAATCTTGCACATTATTTTATACATTATTTTTCTAATAGTCTTATAATTACTATTATGTATTTTCCTGTCTATATCCTCAATAAAAACATTAGTATAATCAATATTTAAATTTAAATTAAAACATTCTTTATCATCTTCAATACATACATTAAATTTATTTGTATAAATTTTATTTTTAAACTCATTAGTATTAGCGTTATCTATAGGTTCACTTATAATTTTCAATTCAAAATCGCTTCCAGATACTCTCTTTATTTTTGTAGTACTTTCAATTAATTTCTTATTCAAATCTGGTGATACCATATAAAGCTTAATTTTATACTTATTATCTTCTAAATAAATATCTTTTAGTACTTTTAAGTTTGCTTTAATTGTAATTTTATTATTATATAACTTAAAATAATGTACTTTATTTATTTCAACTCTATCATTAACTTCAAATGATAAATCATCATCTAATGTATAATATGGTTTAATTACCTTATTAATTTTCTCTTCATATATAAATGGGAGTAATAAAGTATCTTTTTTGTTTTTTTCCTCATCATAATTTTTTACACGTATACAGCTATTGATTTCATTATATTTTATATTAATATACGCATCCCATATTCCCGCCATAATACTATTTATTATTAATTTATTATCTAATTTAAATTTAATATTTTTTTCATTATCTATTTTGTAACTATCAAATACTAAATTTAATGTAGAATTTCTTTTTCGAATTTCGAATGATATATCATCAATAAGCCCATAGTCCAGGGCATTTCCTAATATACAATCTATTTCCATAGTTATATAACTATTTTTTTCGTCTATTTTTATATCTCTAATTTTTGCCTTATATTTCAATGGTAACTTATTAACTTTAAAAGATATTCCAGAATCTTCAGTATAATACATTATAACTTCATAACATTCATTTAAATGTATTATATATTTTTTTTCCTGTTTAACCATATCCTTTTGTATATATGGGGCCTTTATTCTTATTCTTTTTTCATTTTTATATGTAAGTACTCTTATATATAAATCATAAAATCCATTTATATGGTTCTCCTTACATAACAAGTCAATATTACTCTTATATAAACATTTCCCTTTAACTATATTTATGTTAAATGGATATAAAGTTTCATCACCTCTTTTTTTATAGATTAATTCTACTTTATATAACAATTTATTTTGGCAATAATAATTTAATAATTTATATAAATTTACAACCCTTGCACTATTATCTTCAATTTTAAATTCTAATAAAAAGTTATCATTTCTTTTCCCCGAAAAAACATTTTTCACATTTATTTCTTCTAACTTTTCAATTACACTATTCGAGTAACCTATCAATTTTTCCTTAAATATTTCAGTAAACTCAATATGCAAATTAGTTTTTCCTTCATTATTATTGAAGACTATAAATCTATATTTATTTTTTTTGCACTCTAACATCTCTAATGTATCAACAATTGTAATTTCATTCTTATCGTCATCATAAAACTTACAACATATTTTATCATTTTTAAAATACAATTCTTCAAATATATTTTTTTCAACTTCATTAAAATTAAATAGATATACTCCATTCTTATACTCTAATTCTACTAGTTCATTATTAAAATTAATATATATTTTTTTAGTCGTATATTTTCCTTCAAAAACTAAAATATTATCTACTATCTTCAAGTTTTTACCCCCTAATAAATATTCATTAAGTTAATATTTTTCTTTTATCCTACCATTAAATCATTTTTTATCTTTGTTGTTGATATTCCTTTTGTTCTAGGTAAATAAACTACTTCACAATGTTCCTTTAATTCATCAAATTTACCTTTCCAATCATGTCCCATTACAAAAACATCAATATTATGCTTTTTTATATCTATTGGTTTTTGCCCCCATGATTCCTCTATTATTACCTCATCAACATACTTAATTGATTTTAATATTTTAACTCTATCTTCAATTGAATGATAAGCTTTTTTTCCTTTACTTTCATTGAATTTATCACTTGATACTGCAACAACTAAATAATCACCTA
Organism: uncultured Erysipelotrichaceae bacterium; assembly: GCA_948444795.1. GTDB lineage: Bacteria > Bacillota_I > Bacilli_A > RF39 > UBA660 > MGBC108787. The sequence continues at coordinate 17,520 of CAOJUX010000030.1, forward strand.
GTTCCTTTGCTCTCCTTAAAATATTTAAATGTCCTACATGAAATAAGTCAAATGTTCCATATGTAATAACTTTTTTCATCTCTAAAACCCCTCCTATTGTTTGTTTTAATTTCAATTAATTTTTATATAATAAAATATTATTGACTTTTAGAATAAACTTAAGTTTCAATATTACCTGTGACCTTTATCTAATTCTAATTATAACTCTTCAGAGCTTGAAGGCTTTTCTTCAAAACTTGATATTGGCTTTTCTAATTCTGTTGAGGCACTTCCTGAATCTATTACTGGCTCTTCTGAACCCATTGGTGGTTCTTCTAATCCTGTTGGTGGATTTTCTGAACCCATTGGTGGCTCTTCTGATCCTGTTGGTGGATTTTCTGAACCCATTGGTGGTTCTCCTGATCCTGTTGGTGGATTTTCTGAACCCATTGGTGGCTCCTCTGATCCTGTTGGTGGATTTTCTGAACCCATTGGTGGCTCTTCTGATCCTGTTGGTGGATTTTCTGAACCCATTGGTGGTTCTCCTGATCCTGTTGGTGGATTTTCTGAGCCTACTGGTATCTGTGGTCGTGATTGAATTCCAGACTGTATATTTCCCTGTCCATTACTTGAGTTTTGTGATGTTGATGGACGTGATAAATGTATATTATTTTGATTTTCATGACTATTCAAATCATCATTTATAGTAGTTTGCTTTTCACTTTTCTCATTCTCTTCTTTAATTACTCTTATTTTATCTATTAAAGCTTTATAACATATATTTTGATTCACATCATCTCTATTCAAAAGAACAACTTCCTTTTGAAGTAAATTATCACTTTCTACTAGCATATAATCATCTTCTGAAATCACTTCTTTTAATAGAACCGTTTCTATATTAAAATCATTGAAATTAGTACTTATATTGTTTTCTGAATTTTCATTAATAATATTTAAAACTTCTTTTAATAACTCATTATCATTTCCAAATAATTTTGACAATAATATAAATCTTTCTTCATTATTTAACTTTATTAAATTATTAAAAATAAAATTAATAATTGCTTCAAAATTATTCGTGTTATCATTATTAATTACACTGTTATTTACTTGATATTCTTTATTATTACACTTAAATATAAAAACATTATTAGACATTTGTAGTTCAAAGCCTAAATTGGTTATAAATTCTTTTAAATCTTCTTGGTTAATAAAAAAAACATTATCAATTTTTTCATTAACTATATTCTTCTCTATAATATTTAAAGCACTTTCTTGTCCAACTAAATCTAAAAATCTAATTTCATCAGATAACATAAGATTATCATAATAAATTTGTAATGATATTGGAATATTTGTAATATTAATTTTGCCGTCACTTGTAATACTAAAATTAGTAATTGCATAAACTGTTTTTCCACTTTTATCATTTAGATAAGTTCTATAATAATTTTTATATTCAGCTATATCTTCACCTTCAATTAAAAATAAAAAATTATAATCTTTCATTATCTTTTCTTTTTCAACACTATTATTATCTACAATTAAATTTTTCTCACTTATTGGAGTTTTGGATTTATTTTTATTCATTCCTAATCCTATTGTCCCTGTAACTATAATAAAAATAAATATTGTAATTAATGATATATATCTACTTTTATATTTTCTTAAACCAACTTTATCTTTTAATTTTTGAATACAAGATTTAATACTTTTATTATTCTCATTAGCTATTATCCTTTTTTCAAAAACTTCCTTATTAAATTCTTGTTTTTCTTGATCAGATTTTTCTTTTATATTTTTTATGTATTGAAAGTAATCTTTAGCAACTTCATCTATATCTCCATATTGTTTAACTTCCCCACCCTCAATCCAAAGAGCTTTATTACAAAAACTTTTAACCTGTGATAATGAATGACTTACAAAAAATATTGTTTTTCCCCTCTGCTTAAACTCCTCCATTTTATTTATGCATTTAGCTGCAAAGCTACTATCTCCAACAGATAGGGCTTCATCTATAATTATTATATCTGGATCTAAGCTTATTGATATTGCAAATCCTA
>CAOJUX010000031.1 GCA_948444795.1 uncultured Erysipelotrichaceae bacterium
CTTTAGCAGTCCTAGTAGATGGAGTAAAACAAGATAGTTTTCCTGATAAAAATGGACACAAATATGTAGGATATGATTGTAATAACGATGCAACAGTAGATGTAACATATGATAATGAAATATCAAAATGGAAGGTAGATTTATCAACTACTGATCCCACAATATGTACCTTAAAATTTGAAAGTTATACAAGTAGAAATTTAGTTGAAGCTTTAAAAGAAAGTGGAGAATTAGTAACCTTTACCCATGAGGATACAGAACAAACAGGAAGTAATACCAATATAGATTATAGATATACAGGGAAGGATCCAAATAACTATGTTTTATTTAATGATGAATTATGGCGAATAATAGGTATATTTAATACAGATGATGGAACTGGTAAATATGAGGAAAGAGTTAAATTAGTTAAAGCTAAGCATATAGGTGAGATTGCAATTGACGAAGAAAATAAGAACAATTGGGTTACATCATCATTAAATAACTTGCTTAATAATGGAGATTATTATAATAGAGTAGGACTATATTATGAAAATGGTTTAAAAGAAGAAAGTAGAAATATGATTAATAATGCTAAATGGTATTTAGGAGGACATGACGGAAGTATACCTGGAACTTATTTAGATATTTTTAATGAAGAAAGAGACAACAAAGTGTTTAGTGGTAATCCTAAAAATTGGATAGGTAAAGTTGCTTTGATATATTTAAGTGATTATGGTTTTATAATGGATAAATCTTGTTTATCAATTTTGCTAAATGATTTTGAAAATCATAATATTTGTGCCAAATCTAATTGGATTTTAACTGATAATATATCAGAAAATGAAACTTATCGTCAAATGTGGACATTATCTGTTTCATCAACTAGGTTTTATCATCAGTATTTAATAACACCTAATGGAACTGGTATTACAGAAGCTCCTCAAAAAGCTTATTTGATAAGACCATCTGTATATTTGAAATTTAATATATTAACTACTAATGGAACTGGTACAAAAGATAATCCATATATATTAACTATGGAATAATAAATTAAGTAGATAAACTACTTTTTTTATTGATGCAATAACTTGTAATAATAATCAATGTTTGTTAAACTATAGGTATAGTATAAGTAGGTGATATATGTGGATAAAACTTGTCTTTTTGATGTAACTTTATTTAAACAAAAAGAAATAGAATATACTATAAAAGAAGTTTATAGAGCACTTTTAGAAAAAGGGTATGACCCAGTTAATCAAATAGTAGGATATTTAGTAAGTGGAGATGCTACTCATATTACAAATTATAATAATGCCCGAAATGTAATAAAAGATATAGATAGAGATTTAATAATTGCTTTTTTACTTGAGGAATATTTGAAGTGAGAATATTGGGACTTGACTTAGGAACTAAAACTTTAGGACTTGCTATAACAGATGAAACTATGACTATAGCTAGTCCTTACAAAACAATAAAATATAGTGATGTAAATGAACTAGTTGAAGAACTAAAAACTATAATAAAAGAAAAAAAAATAGAAGAGATAGCTTTAGGTCTTCCTAAAAATATGAATAATTCTTGTGGATTTGCAAGTGAAAGATCTTTTTCGTTTAAAAAGACTTTAGAAAATAATTTTGATATACCTATTGTACTTATTGATGAAAGATTATCTACAGTAGAAGCGGAAAATATATTAATTAAAACAGATACTAAAAGAAAGAAAAGAAAAGAAGTAATTGATGCTTATGCCGCAGCAATAATTTTAGATACATATTTAAAAGAAAGAGGGAAAAAAAGTGGATACTAAAAAATCAATTTTTACAGCAAAAGATGAAACTGGTAAGCTATGTGAATATGAAGTTATATTTAAGTTTTTATCAGATGAAACTAAAAAAAACTATGTTGTTTATACCGATAATATACTTACTGATGGTGCTTTAAATGTTTATGCGGGAAGTTATGATCCCACAGGAAAAATTAAGAGCCTACTTCCTATAGAAACTGAAAAAGAATGGAATACAATAGAAGCATTTTTAAGTAAATTGGAGGGAATGAATAATGAAGAAAAGTAAAATAATTATTATAGTTTTAGTAGTTTTATTATTATTAATTGGTGGTCTTATTGGAGCTTATTTTTATCTTCTTTCTGGTAGCCCTAATAATGAAATAATTAATTTTACAATAGAAGCTGGAACTAGCAAAAAAGATATTGCAAAAAATTTAAAAACTGCAGAGGTAGTTAAAAGCAAAAATGCAACTTTAATATATTTGTTTTTTAATAAAGATATTAATTTGCAGGCGGGTACTTATGAAATAAACAGAAATATGAGCGTTAAAGAAATAATTGATTTAATTAGTAGTGGAAAAGTTAAAATGAATACTGTGACTATAACTTTTGTTGAGGGGAAAAATGTTAATGATTTTATTAAACTTATTTCTAGTAAATTTTCTTATAGCGAAGAAGAAGTAAAAAACGTTTTAAAAAATAAAGAATTTATGGAATCTTTAGTAGAATCTTATGACTTTTTGACAGATGAGGTTTTAAATGGTAATATTATTTATGCACTGGAGGGTTATTTATTTCCTGATACTTATGAATTTTTAGAAGATACAAGTATAGAAAATATTATAGTAACAGTTTTAAATAATACAAAAGCCAAGCTAAATGAACTAGGTGTTTCAAAAGATTATCATAAAATCTTAACTAAAGCCTCTATTGCAGAACTTGAAGCAATTACTTATGATGATAGATGTAAAGTTGTTCAAGTGATTAATAAAAGATTAGAAATGGGAAAAGGGCTAGGAATGGATGTTACTACTTATTATGCAGTTAATAAAGAATTGGGTGAAGTTTTAACGATGAATGATTTATCAAGTCCAAGCCTTTATAATACGAGTGAACTTAATACTTTTAATGTTGGGAGACTTCCAATTGGACCTATTTGTAATCCAAGTAGTGAAGCAATAAAAGCCGTATTAAATCCTAGTGATACTAATTATGTATATTTTTATGCTAATATTAAGACTCATGAAGTATTTTTTGCAAATACATATGACGAGTTCTTAGAGATACAAAGAAAAGTAGGATGATTATATGAAACAAACGATATTTGAAATGGAAGAATATGCAAAAGAAAAAAATGTTCCAATAATAGAAAAAGAATCTATTGCATATATTATGAAATTTATTAAAATGAATAATATTAAGAATATTTTAGAAATAGGAAGTGCTATTGGGTATTCTGCTATTTTGATGGCTTCTAGTAGTAGTGATGTTAAAGTAACTACTATTGAACGAGATGAAGTAAGATATATGGAATGTTTAAAAAATGTTAAAAAGTGTAATTTAGAAAAAGAAATTAATGTTGTTTTTCAAGATGCTTTAGAAGTTAATTTAAGTGGCGTTACCTATGATTTAATATTTATTGATGCTGCTAAAGGACAATATAAGAAATTTTTTGAAAAATTTAAGTATTTTTTATCACCAAATGGGGTTATTATTACTGATAATTTGAAATTTCATGGATATGTTGGAAAAAAAGATACAATTGAAAGTAAAAATTTACGTGGAATTGTTGATAAAATAGAGAATTATATAGAGTTTTTAAGAGCAAATGATGAATTTGATACCGAGTTTATTGATGTAGGAGATGGCATCAGTGTTAGCAGTAGAAAAACAAAATAATTATTTAGTAGTTTATAATGATAATATTAAAGATTTGGAAGATAATAATATTACCTTTATTTTTCCAATTAAAGAATATTCTGTAGGATTTCCAGATACATATAATTTAGATGATGTTATTCCAAATTCGTTTATTTTAATTAATAGAATATTAGATGATAAGGGAATAGAGAAATTAAAAAAAGATTTAAAGAATTTTAATAAAAATATAATAGGGATTTGCTTCACAGACTTAGGTATTATAAATCTAATTAAAAATTTAGGTTTAAAGTTAATTTATATGCAAAACCATAATACTACTAATTATAAATCTGTTAATTATTATTTAAATTATGTTGATAGTTTAATTGTAAGTACTGATATTACAAGAGAAGAAATAATAAAAATACTTGATAATACTAACAAAAAGCTTGTAGTTCCATATTTTATGTTAGTAGATGTTTTATATTCCAGAAGAAATTTACTTACGAATTATACTCAAGAATTTAATTTAAAATATAAAAATATGATGGAATTAAAAGAAAGCAATAGTAATACTGATTTTTTAGCTGTAGAAAATGAATATGGAACAGTTATTTATCCTAAAAAATTTATTGATTATAGAAGTATTAAACATAATAATATATTATTTTATTATATTAATCCATTAGGTTTATCTAAAAATGAATTAAAAGATATTTTAAATGGCAAAAAATTCTTAAATAGTAATTTAGGATTTTTAGAAACTCCAACTTATTATGATTTGAAGGAGGTACCAAAATGATTGAGTTACTTGCTCCAGCTGGGGATTTAGAAAAACTTTATATTGCATATCTTTATGGTGCTGATGCCTGTTATATTGGTGGTAAAAAATTTAGTTTAAGGGCCAATGCTAATAATTTTTCATTAGAAGATATTAGAAAAGCTGTAGATTTTGCTCATAGTATGTCTAAAAAACTATATGTAACTGTTAATATAATTTTTCATGATAAAGAACTAGAGGGATTAGATGAATATTTAATTTCTTTGGATGAAATTGGTGTAGATGCTATTATTGCTAGTGATATTTTAGTTATTAAAAGAGTTAGAGAATTAAAACTTAAAATGGATATCCATATTTCTACTCAAGCTAGTATTTTAAATAAGGAAGCAGGATTATTTTATAAAGATTTAGGTGCATCTCGTTTAGTACTTGCTAGAGAAGCTAATTTAAGTGATATAAAAGCTATCAAGAAAGCTACAAAATTAGAATTAGAAGCATTTATACATGGAGCAATGTGCACAAGTTTTTCAGGGCGTTGTGTTTTATCTAATGTTACAACTCAACGTGATTCTAATAGAGGTGGATGTGCCCAAATATGTAGATGGACTTTTGATGCTTTAGAAAAAGATGTTTTTAGCATGACACCAAAAGATTTAAATATGATTCCATTTATAAAAGATATGATTAATGTAGGAGTTAATTCTTTTAAAGTAGAAGGTCGAATGAGAGGTATTTATTATATAGCTACTGTTATATTAACTTATAGAAGAATTATTGATAAGATATTAAATAATAATTTAGATAAAAAAGAGGAATTTTATTACTTAGCTATATTAAATAGATGTGCTAATAGAGAATCTACTCCTCAATTTATAGATAAGCTACCTACAAAAAATGAACAATATTTTTTAGGTAGAGATGAAGTATCTAATCAAGATTTTTTAGGTATAGTTAAAGATTATGATGAAAATACAAAAATGGTTACTTTAGAGGAACGTAATTATTTTAAAAAAGGAGATATTGTAGAATTTTTTGGACCAAATATAGATACTTTTACATATACTATAAATGAAATATATGATGAAAATCAAAATGTACTTGAATATGCTAATCATCCTAGAATGATTATTAAATTAAAGATTGATAAAAAGTTAAATAAGTTTGATATGATGCGATTAAAAGTCATTGACAAAGAAAACTTTTTATAGTATTCTTAGTACTGGAAATTTAATACGAGGTGAATATATATAATGAAGCAAAGTAATATAGTGTTAACTGCTGAAGGTTATTTAGAACTTGAACAAGAACTTAATAACCTTAAAACAAAGAAAAGACCAGAAGTAATTAAAGCACTAAAAGAAGCAAGAGCTCTTGGGGATTTATCAGAAAATAGTGATTATGATGCAGCAAGAAATGAACAAGCTCAAGTGGAAGCAAGAATTAAAGAACTAGAATTTAAGCTTGAACATAGTATTATTGCTGATTCTGAAAATAGTGACGGAGCTATTAGTGTTGGAAGTATAGTAGTTATTGCTTATGATGATGGAGAAGAAGAAGAATATAAAATTGTTGGTTCTTTAGAGGCTGATCCATTTGATAATAAAATATCTAACGAAAGTCCAATTGGTGCTGCTATATTAGGTCATAAAAAAGGTGAAAGTGTTACTGTAAAAAGTCCAAATGGTAATTTTTCTATAGTAATTAAAGATATAAAATAGTAAAGTTGTAGATAATCTACAATTTTTTATTTGCATTTTATAATTTACTTAGGTATAATATGGATTGTTAGTAGAGGTGGAAAAAATTGAAAAAAAACGTTATCGAAAAAAATATTAAAATAACTGGTAAAGATTGGAGTAATTGTTTAACTCATGCTTTTAATAAGCAAAATAAGGAAGCTAAAATAGATGGTTTTAGAAAAGGAAAAGCTCCATATGATGCATTTATAAAAAAATATGGAATTGAAGTTTTATATAAAGATGCTATGGATGAAGCTGTAGAGCAAGCTTTTGAGGAAGTTACAAAAGATAAAATAACTCTTGCTTGTGAGCCTAAAATTGATGTTAAAACTGTTAATGAAAGTGCAGTTGAATTTTCATTTACTTTAATAACACCACCAGAAGTTACTTTGGGTGAATATAAGAATTTAGGAGTAAAAAAAGATACTATCAAAGTTACTAAGGAAGAAATTGATAAAGAACTTGAGGCACTTCGTTTAAAATATGCTGAAATTAAAGTAAAGGAATCTGGCAAAATAGAAAAAGGGGACACTGCTGTAATTGATTTTAAAGGTGTTGTTGATGGAAAAGAGCTTGAAGGTGGTAGTGGAGAAAATTATCCACTTGAAATAGGAAGTAATACTTTTATACCTGGTTTTGAAGATGGACTTGTTGGATTAAAAGTTAATGATGAAAAAGAATTAAAGCTTAAATTTCCAGAGAATTATACTGAAGAGTTAAAAAATAAAGATGTTACTTTTACTGTTAAGATTAATGAGATTAAAACGAAAGTTTTACCAGAATTTAATGAAGACTTTTATGAAGATTTAGGATATGATGATGTTAAGACTAAAGAAGATTTAGAGAAAAAAGTTAAAGAAAGTATAAAAAAACAAAAAGAAGCTAATGCTGAGGATAAATATATTGAAGATTGTTTGGCTAAAGCTAGTAGTAATATGAAAGTTGATATTAATGAAGAAATTATTGATGAAGAAGTTCATCGTATGATACATCAATTTGAAGATCAATTAAAAATGCAAGGTTTAAGTATAGAACAATATTGTGAATTTACTGGTATGAATCATGAGAAATTACATGAACAAATGGAACCAGAAGCTATAAAAAGAGTAAAATATCGTTATTTACTTGATAAAGTAAGCGAAGCTGAAAAAATAGAGGTATCAGATGAAGAAGCTGAAAAACAAGCAGAAGAAATGGCGAATAATTATGGTATTTCAAAAGAAGAATTATTAAAAGCTTATGGAAGTTTAGATGTAGTTAAATATGATATTAAAATGCGTAATGCAATTGAAATAGTAAAAGGAGCTTAATATAGCTTCTTTTAAAGGAGGATAATAGTTTATGGATAAAAATGATATTATAAAAGAGATAAAATTCTGGGCAAATAAAACTTGGGCAGATGAAATAAATAGTATAAATTTTCTGGCCCAAAATATGCCTATAACTAATGTGAGTTTTCATGGAGCAAATAATAGTAATGAAGTAATAATAACTGATAATAAAAATAATTCAAGAAAAGAAGAATACTTTGATGATATTAAAAAAGTTTTAGAACTTGAAAATAAAATGCAAGCTTTATCTACTAGAAAATCTTTTTTTGAAAAAGAGGAAGATTTTCAGGATTTTATTAGTTCTATTTTGAATAATGTTGAAGATTTATCAGCTTATGCTTGTAATAAGAGTAAGCAATTAGCTAAATGTAGTGCAGTTTTATATGGGGCAAGTTTACTTGGGACAATAGCAACATTTGGTTTATGTTCCAATTATCTCGGTCCAATTGAATCAAGGATTATGATATCTTCATTAGTAACTGCTGATATATCTGTTGTTGCTTTGTTAATTAGTAGTTTAGTTAATCTTAGAAAAACTAAAAATTTTTATTCTGCTTGGCTTTTAAAATCTAAAGAAATTTGTGATTCAGCTTTATTTTCTGAAAATTCATCTTTAATTTTAGATATAAAAATAATAAAAAATAATATAATAACTGTTTCTAAATATATAGAATTATTAGAGGAAGAAATAGAAAAAATTAATGAAGAAATAGAAAATTTAAAAAATGCTAAAACATATAATAGTGAGCCACCATTAGAATCTATAAGCTTACAACAATATTATAATGAGTATTATTTTAATAGTTTTGTTGGTTCATTAGCACAAGAAAGAAAGATAACTTTATTTTAGTATCTTTTTTTTATTAAATAATTTAAAATTGAGGAATATGGAAATAAATTATGATGTTATGAAATTTTAGTTTAATTTGAAAAATTCACAAAAAAATTGATTAATAATAAAATGAATTTTTTCTATTATTACTATTGCATGAGTAGAAAAATTTGAAATAGGATATAAAGGTTTAACAGATATGACATAAGCTCAAAAGAATGAAAATGCTCTAGAAAAATTAAGGATAAAGCCAAATGTAAAAAGCATGATACATATTAATATATTTAATATGTATGATACTTCATATATGATTCTTATATGATGAAGAATATCGAGTGGAGAGCGGGAGGCTATTTAACAAACTTAGAATATGTAAGAGAATATAGCGAAGTATAACAATTGGATGTGCTAAAAGCAGTTTATCAGTTTCAAAAATAATGATGAAGTAATATAGATGTTAGAAGAAAATAGTTTTAAAAAGCTAAACCTTTAATAAAATAGTAAAATAATCTTTCTATTAAAATGAATTTATAGTATAATAAACTTATTGATTATGGAGGAATGAGAAGTGAAATTTAGAATATCAAAAAAAGACTTTGTTATATTTGTTGTTTTTTGCATTTTTTTGTTATATTTATGCGCAATTGTTGTTATTAATTTCACTGAATTTTTTAATAATGGATCTTTTTCTGGATTAAATCCTTTTCCAGCATTTATAGGAGAAAATTTAGTTATAACTTTAGGGATGTTTTTTTCCGCTTTAATTATTATTTTTTCTTCTGTTTCTTCGTATATTTTTGATAAAGATAAAGGAAAGGGGATAGGCCTTAATATTAAGGATAAAGAAGAAAAAGGTTATTCTAGATGGGCTAAAGATAAAGAAATTAAAGAAGATAAAAATGTTGCTCATGTAATAGCTAGTAGTAATCATATAGATGCTGCAGGAGTTCCTCTTATTAATAATGGAAAAGATATTTGGGTAGATAATGGAGAGTATCATAGTTTAGTTATTGGTACTACTGGATCTGGTAAAACTGAAACTATTGTTAAACCTATGGTTAATCTTTTAGGGAAAAAAGGGGAAAGTATGGTTATAACGGATCCTAAAGGAGAAATATATGAGTATAGTGCTGAATATTTAAAAGAACAAGGCTATAAAATAATTGTTTTAAATTTTCGTGATCCAGAACATGGTAATGCTTGGAATCCTTTGACTCTTCCATATAAATACTATAAAGATGGAAATGTTGATAAATCGAGTGAGCTTTTGGATGATATAGCGTTAAATATTATTCGTGATCCAAATAATAAAGGAGAACCATTTTGGGAAAATTCTGCTGCTGATTATTTTTCCGGACTTGCCTTAGGGTTATTTTATGATGCTAAAGAGGAAGAAGTTAATATTAATTCTATTAATTATATGAGTACTATAGGTGAGGAACGTTTTGCTACAGGTACATATATTAAAGAGTATTTTAATTTAAAAGGTGTTGAATCAAGTCCTTATATATTTGCATCTAATACGATTAATGCTCCAAAGGACACTCAAGGAGGAATAACTTCAACTTTTAGGCAGAAAATACGTACTTTTTCATCACGTGAAATATTAAGTGAAATGCTTGCATACAGTGATTTTGATATGCGAGATATTGGTAAAGAAAAAACTGCTGTTTTTATGATAATACATGATGAAAAGACAACTTATCATAGCTTGCTTACAATATTTATTAAACAATGTTATGAAACATTAATTGATGTTGCTCGTGAATCTGGTGGCAAACTTCCCTTTAGAACTAATTTTATTCTTGATGAGTTTGCTAATATGCCTCCTTTGAAAGATGTTGATTCTATGGTTTCAGCAGCTCGTAGTCGTGATATAAGATTTACATTTATTATTCAAAATTTTGCTCAATTAAATGATGTATATGGTAAAGAAGTGGCAGAGGTAATTAAAGGAAACTGTAATAATTTAATTTATTTAATTAGTACTGAAATGGCAGCACTTAAGGAAATAAGTGAGATGTGTGGAGAGGTAAAATCTAAAGAAAAAGATAAGACAGCATCAACTCCACTTGTGACTGTTACTGATTTACAAAAATTGAAATTATTTGAAGCAATAATTATAAGATTACGTAAATACCCATTAAAAACTAAATTAGAGCCAGATTTTAAAATGGACTGGGGTATTAAAAGAAAAAAAGCAACATTACCTACCAGAGAAAAAAAGGAAGTATGTTTATTTGATTTGAAGAAGTATGTTACTGAAGAAAAACGTAAAAAAATGATGGCTGATATGGAAAAAGCAAAAGAACAAGGTGAAGATATAGATAACAAATTTCCTAGTATGCCAAATGGAATGCCACCATTTCCTGGTATGAGTGGGATGGGATCAAATCCCTTTATGAGTAATAATCCTTTTATGAAAAATGCTCCTCTTAGTAATGAAGATATTGATAAAATGATAGCTGATATAGATAAAAAATTAAAAGAACTTGATGAGGAAGAAGCTAAGCAAAAGAAAGAATTGCAAGAGAAAACGGTAAAAAACACAGAGTCTCAAGAAAAAGAAATACTTAAAGATGCACCTAAAATAGAACCTAAAGAACCAATTAAAACTAGTACAATAAAACAAGTTAAAAAACAAGCGGAAGCAAAAGAAATGGATAATCAAAAGAAATCAGTTAAGAAAGATAGTTCAAGTAGTGTTAAAAATATAAAAAAGCCAAAAATTAATGTTGATGTTGATAGTGTAATTGTTAATGATAACATTATTACTGATGATGAATTTTTTGATGATTTCTTTGGAGATGAATAGTTTTATATCATCTTCTTTTTTTGATTTTTTTCATACATTATAATGGTGAGGTGTATGAAAAGAATAAATCTGAATAATTATGATAGTTCAATGGGAACTTTAATTGATTTATCAGAACCAAGTTTTTATGAAAAAAATAAAATAGAAAATAGTATAAATATTCCTTATGATAAATTATTGTTGCATTATAAAGAATTACTTAATAAAAATAAAAAATATTATTTTATTTGTTCTAAAGGTATACATAGTAGAAAAGTAGTAAGTATATTAGAATTTTATGGATATGATGTTACACAAGTTTTAAGAAATGAATAGTTCATTTCTTTTTTAATTTTAAAATAATGTGTTATAATATAAAATGTGATAGATATGATGGAATTTTTAAGTAATTTAAATGATATAATAAATGATTTTTTATTAAATATAGGGTTTTGGGGACCTGTTCTTGGCTGTATTTTAATTTTATTTGAGTCAATGATTCCAATACTTCCTTTATTTGTATTTATTACTATTAATTTTTTATCTTTTGGAACTTTAATAGGATTTATAGTATCATGGGTTTTTACGTGTGTAGGATGTATCATTTCTTTTGTTATATTTCGTAAAGGCATTAAAAATTGGTTTGACAAAAAAATTAAAAATAATAAAAAATTATCAAAAATTATGAAGATTATAAATAAAATTAGTTTTGAACAATTAACTATATTAATTGCAATACCATTTACTCCTGCGTTTTTGATTAATATAGCTGCTGGTTTATCAAAGATGCCACTAAAAAAATATTTAAGTTCGCTATTGATTGGTAAAATATTTATGGTATTTTTTTGGGGATTTATTGGAACTAGTTTAATGCAAAGTTTAACACACCCAATTGCCTTAATAAAAGTAGTTATTTTAGTACTACTTGCTTATATAGTTAGTAAAATAGTAAGTAAAAAATTCAAGTTTGAATAGTGGAGGATTTATGGAGTATGTATTTTTAATAATAGGTATAATTAATATTATATTACTATTAATTTTAATATTTAAAAAAAATAATGATAATAATATTATGGAAAGGATAGGTAAACTTGAAATTTCTTTAACTCGTGAAATAGGAGATTTTAAATTTGATTTTTCAGAATATTTAAAAAAAGATTTTATGAGTATGAATGAACTTATTACAAATAAATTAAATTATATAAATGATAAAGTAAATGAAAGGTTAGATACTAATTTTGAAAAAACTAATAAAACTTTTAGTAATATATTAGAAAGATTGTCTAAAATAGATGAAGCTCAGAAAAAGATAGATAGTTTATCCTGTGAAATAGTTTCATTACAAAGTGTATTAACTGATAAAAAAACTAGAGGAATATTTGGTGAAGTTAATTTAAATTATATTTTAAATAGTGTATTCGGAGATAACAATAATGGTATTTTTGATATTCAACATAAACTTTCAAATGGATTTATTACAGATGCTATTCTTTATGCTCCAACACCACTTGGGACTATATGTATTGATTCAAAATTTCCTTTAGAAAATTATCAAAAAATGACAGATAAAACATTATCAAAAGAAGTACGAGAATTAGCAGAAAAGCAATTTAAAATTGATGTAAAAAAACATATTGATACTATAGCAAGTAAATATATCATTCCTGGAGAGACTGCAAGTGAAGCTATTATGTTTTTACCAGCAGAAGCAATATTTGCTGAAATAAATGCTTATCACTCTGATTTAATACAAGAAGCGTATAATAAAAAGGTTTGGATTACATCTCCAACTACTTTAATGAGTACCTTAACTACAATAAACATGATTTTAAAAAATATGGAAAGAGATAAATATGCTAAAGTAATTCATAATGAACTTTCTAAACTATCTTTTGAATTTGATAGATATAGAGAAAGGTGGGATAAATTATCTAGAAGTATTGATACTGTTACAAAAGATGTTAAAGATATAAATATAACTACTGAAAAAATTACCAAAAGATTTAATTCTATTAATAGTGTAGATGTAAAGGAGCTAGAAAAAAGTGATAATAAAGCAAGTGCAGACTAAAGATTATTTAACTAGATCTAATTTACCAGAAAGTGATTATGTTATTAACCCATATATTGGTTGCCCACATTCTTGTATATATTGTTATGCAAGTTTTATGAAAAGATTTACTAATCATAAAGAAAAATGGGGAGATTTTCTTGATGTAAAATATTGTAAGAAGAAAATAGATTTAAATAAAATAAAAAATAAACGATTATTTATTTCGTCAGTAACAGATTGTTATAATCCTTTAGAAGAAAAGTATAAAATAACTAAAAATATTTTAGAACAATTAATTAATTCTAATTCATTTATAACAATTTCTACTAAATCAAAATTAATACTACGTGATATAGATTTATTAAAAAAAATTAAAAACTTAACTGTCGCTATTTCTATTAACACTTTGGATGAAAATTTTAAAGATGAAATGGATAAAGCAAGTTCTATAAAAGAAAGAATAGATATTTTACAAAAATTACATAAAGAGAATATTCATACAGTTTTATTTATGTCTCCTATATTTCCTTATATTACCGATTATAAAAAAATAATAGAAAAAACAAAGAATTATGTTGATGAGTATTGGTTTGAAAATCTTAATTTAAGAGGAGAATATAAGTATATTATACTTAATTATATTAAAAATAATTATAATTGTTATTATAGTAGTTATAATGAAATTTATTTGAAAAATGATAAGTCTTATTGGAGGAAGTTATCTTATGAAATAGATGAATTTTGTAAAGCAAATAATATTAAATATAAAAATTATTTTTATCATGAAAAGTTAGTAAAAAATAAGTGATTTTTTTAATTGTCAACAGTAATACTTTATGATAAAATATATTTGTATTTTATTTATGACCCGTTGGTGAAGTGGTTTAACACGCCACCCTCTCAAGGTGGTATTCATGGGTTCGAAACCCATACGGGTTACCAATAATGATTGCTAAAGCCTGAGGTGGCTTTTTTAATTAAGGATTGATAATATGGATGTATTAGAAATAGATAGAAGTATTATAAAAAGATATCGTAAAACAATTTGGACTAAGTTTATAAAAGCTATAAATGATTATAATCTTGTTAATAATAATGATAAAATAATGATTTGTATAAGTGGAGGAAAAGATTCTTTTTTAATGGCTAAGTGTTTTCTTGAACTAAAGCGTCATGGTAAAATAAATTTTGATTTGGAATTCGTTGTTATGGATCCTGGTTATAACAAAAGTATCTTAAGTAAAATAAAAAATAATGCTAATCTTTTAAATATTTCTATTAAGATATTTTCTACTGAGGTATTTGCAATATCTAATAAACTTAATCCTAAAAGCCCTTGTTATATGTGTGCAAGAATGAGAAGAGGTCATTTATATAATAAGGCAAAGGAACTTAATTGTAATAAAATAGCCTTGGGACATCATTTTGATGATGTAATAGAGACCTCTCTTTTATCTATGTTTTATGCATCAGAAATAAAAACAATGATGCCTAAACTTCATAGTGATAACTTTAAAGGATTAGAACTTATAAGACCAATGTATTATATAAAAGAAAAAGATATAATTTCTTGGCAAAAATATAATAACTTGAATTTTATTAATTGTGCTTGTAAATTTACTGAAAAAGAAAAAGATAATAATAGTAAAAGAGTAGAAATGAAAAAAATAATTAATTATTTGCGTTCTTTAGATGAAAATATAGATTATAATATATTTAAAAGTTTAGAAAATATTAATTTAAATTGTGTTTTGGGTTACAGAATAGATAATACTAAACATTCATTTTTAGACAATTATTAGAAAGGTTTTTTATGGATCAAGAACATATAAGTAAAGTTATTAAAGATATAAGAAAAAAGAATAATTTGACTCAAAAAGAACTTGCGGATAAATTAGGGGTGACTTATCAAGCAGTAAGTAAATGGGAAAATAGCAAAAATATTCCTGATATTGAAATAATTACTTTAATATGTGATATGTTTAATTTAGATATAAACGAATTTTTAAATAATAAAAAAAATAAAAAAAATAAATTAATTTTTTTGTTTATTACAATATTATTAATATGTTCAAGTTTATTAATTTATAAAATGATAGATAAACATGATTTTAGTTTTTCTAAGATTACAACAACTTGCGATAATTTTAAAGTATCTGGAAGTATTGCTTATAATAAAGATAAAACTAGTATATATATTGCAAGCGTATCTTATTGTGAAGAGGACAGTAATATATATCAAAGAGCTGAATGTACTTTTTATGAAGAATATAATGGTATAAAGAATACTATTAATACTTGGATAAGTGATAAAAATAATCTTAAGCTTGATGAATATTTAAAAGATATAGAAATAAATGTAAGTAATTATTCTACAATGTGTAAGACTTTGAAAAATTCTAATTTATATTTAGAAATAAATTTATTTAGTGAAAAAGATAAAATAACAACTTATAAAATACCTCTTAATTTAGATGAAAATTGTAACTAAACTTAAAGTTTAGTAAAATAAACTATCATTTTATTTAAAAAATTTAAAATTTATCTTATAATTAATAAGAGGTGAAGGAAAAATGAAAAAAATTATTAGTATATGTTTGATAGTTTGTAGTTTGTTTATGATAACTGGATGTAATAAAGATGATAATAAAAATAAAGATCTTACTGATGGAGCAAAATTTAAAGAAGAATATGAAAAGTTAAATGGAATAATAAGAGAGAAAGATGGTAAAAAAATTAGAAGTATTAATATAGCAGAGGATAATCCAATGAAATATAAATCTGCTGATGAAATACTTGATATGGTTAATAATAAAGAAAGTTTTATTGTTTATTTTGGATTTAATGATTGTCCATGGTGTCGTAGTGTAGTACCATATATGATAGAAGAAGCAAAAAATAAAAATATTGATACTATTTATTATGTTGATGTTAAAGATATAAGAGATACATTAGAATTAGATGATAATAATGAAGTAAAAACATCAAAAGAAGGATCTAAAGCTTATATGGAACTAATAGATATTTTTAGTAAAGTCTTAGATGATTATACTTTAAAGAATGCATCAGGTAAAACTATAAAAACAGGTGAAAAAAGAATATTTGCTCCAAATATTGTAGTTGTTAATAAAGGTGTTGCAGTAAAAAAAGAAGATGGAATAAGTGATTTACAAACTGATGGATATATGGAATTATCAGATGAGATTATAAATGATATTAGAACTAAAGTAAATTGTTCATTTTCTTGTTTAGAAAAAGAAACTACATGTAATGATAAATGCTAAGATTTACTCTTAGTTTTATTTTTGTCAAAAATAAAAAAATGATTAAAAAAGTTTGGGAAAACTTGTAGAAGAAAAAATAATATGATAATATGTATGTATATGAAGGAAACTTCATAAAATAAAAATGTGTTACAAGAAAACTTTTGATAACACTTTGCTTTTATGTCAAAGCGTTATGCTCATACATCGGTCAAATGTATATGTGAGCTAACGCTTTTATCATGTCTAATACTATAAGTAGAATAATGATAACTATAAGAAATAGGATTAAGAAATCTTTCTTTCCCATAGACTAATAACCTCCTTTTTATCCTTTCGAAGTTTGACCAAAACCCCTCCTGAATAAAAATTTGATAAAAGCAAAGCGCTCCAAAAAGTTTTCGAGTAACACAAGATATTATTATAAAGACTAAAATAAATAAAGCAAGAGAATAATTTGTTATATTTTGTAAGGTGTAAAATTCTATTATTACTAATTGAATTATGAATAATAGTAGGTTATAATAGGTATAGAAAATAGGAGGAGAAATAAAAATGAAAAGATATGAAAAAAATAAAAAACTAAAATACACCCTCCTAAGCTTAGCCCTAGTAGTACTACTGGGGGGGGGGTATTTTAGTCTATAGAAGTTTTGCATTATTTGAAACAAGTAAAACATTTAATATACTAGAAGGAAAAGTATCAAACTTTACCAAAGGAGATATAACTCTAGCAGTCCTAGTAGATGGAGAAAAAAAGGAAGAGTTTCCTGATAAGAATGGATATAATTATATTGGAACAGAATGTAATAAAGATATAGATATAA
>CAOJUX010000032.1 GCA_948444795.1 uncultured Erysipelotrichaceae bacterium
TGACAATACAAGAAATAAAAGAAGCAAAAGATGAGTTATTTAGATTAAGTGCAAATGATAAAGAAAGAATGAAGTATGAAGATAGAAGAGCAGCTTTACTGGATAAAATAAGTGCATTAGAAAATGCAGAAGAAAAAGGTATAGAAAAAGGTATAGAAAAAGGTAAAATAGAAGTAGCGAAAAAATCTTTAGAAGCTGGTTTAGATATAAACACTATTTCTAATATAACGGGATTAGATATAAGTGAGATAGAAAAGTTATTATAAATAAAAGAAAACTCGATTTATTATAACTAGTATAATAATTAATACGAGAATACTAAATGTATAGAGTTGACAGAAGAAAAGAATAGAGGTAAGAGTATGTGGAAAGATATTTTTGGAAAATATAATTTAAGAGCGAGATTATCCCCATGTATTATTTTAATTAGTCCAATATTGATAAATTTATATTTGATTTTTGAAAGTGTAAGAACAATTTCTACTACAATAATTATAACTATTACAGCTTTTGCTATATCAAATTTATTAGTTTTGCTTGCTAGATATAATGGGAGTAAAAAAATTAGATTTATTTTAGATAAAAAAGTATTAGCTCAAGAGATATTATCACCTTTAGATGAAACTATAGATTTATCAACTAAAAAAAGATATTATAATTTTTTAAATAGTAAAATAGAAAATTTAGAATTAAATGAACAAATTAAAGATGAAAAAATTATTAAAGAGAAATGTATTACAGCAATTAGATGGCTAAAAGAATATACAAGACATGAAAGCGAATTTCCTTTGGTTATGGAAGAGAATATAAATACAGGATTTTGTAGAAATCTATATGGGCTAAAAACTCATGGAATATTTATATGTGTAATACTAATAATAATGTTAGGCATATTTTCTAGTATAAAATTTGGGGATTTATCAATAACTATTTCAAGTGAGATTATTATATCAGTAATAATAGACTTTATATATTTATTTTTATGGATTTTTGTTGTTAATAAAGAATTAATAAATAATATATATTTAAAGTATTCAAAGGCACTTTTAGCTTGTTGTGATAAAAAGTAATAATAAAAAGACCTTTAAGTATTGAAAAAACATTTATGTATACAACTCAAATTTTAAGAGCTCTTAATATTAAAGCACCAGATGAGTTATTAAATTTAAGCACAACTACTTTTAGAAATTTTTTTATAATAAATAAAGCAATTCTTTAAACTAGAATTGCTTTATTTTATAGTTGATGATTAGTTTTTTAGAGCTTGAAGAATTTGAAATAGTTATAGGAAGTTTTGATAAATAAAAATAATTATTTTTATTTTAAACTTCTAATGTTCCTATATAATTTTCAAAAGTTTTTTTATTTTTATTTTTCAAAAAATCTACTGAGTAATTAGGTGATGTAACATATATATGAACATTATTTTCTTCACACTCAAATATAATATCTTTTGATGAATTTTGAGTAATAGTATTATAATTGTTATAATAGTTTAAATGTTCTGAAGGTGCTTCACCTATAATAATTAATTTAGGATTAATTAGTTTTAAAATATCTTCAGATATTTTTCCGCTTTTTCTTCCATGATGTGGTGCAAATAAAATATCAACGCTTTCAAAACTTATTTCCTCTTTTACCTTATCTAAAAAATCTGATTCAATATCACCTAGCCATAAACACTTTACTCCACCATTTAAACTATATTTAATTATAGGAGATATATTATTAGGACTATTACCTTCTTTTATACTTTCAAGTTCTTTTTTAAATTCTTCATTATTTGGATTAGGCCATAATATATTTATTCCTGAACTTCCTCTTTCAGTTGAGGATTGATTTAGCCATTTTCGACTACAATCTTTTTCAATATAAAATGCTTTGTTTTTTGAATCTCTTAGTTCACAGTATTTCTTAAAATCTTCGCTAGGATTTTCTTTAGTTGCTTCATTTTTAACACAATAAAAATTTTTAATTCCCCATTTTTCGGCTAGAATTTTTATACCTTTTATATGATCTTCATCAGGATGCGTTGAAATAAAACGATGTATTTCTTTATCTTTAGATTCATTTATAATTTCATTTATTATAGATTCATTAGTATCCTCATTATTTAAGTAACAATCAATAACTGTGAAATTATCACTTTCATGTTTTATATAAAACATATCTCCATTACCAACTGAAAATGACTTTATTATTGACATAAAAAATTCCTCCTCATTTATTATTTTTATTTTATGTATTATTTAAAGATACAAATTATTACCATTTAAATAATTAAATTTTAAAAGAAAGTACGTATAAAATCAATAAATTTTCTAAAATTTATATGAAACTCAAAATTAAACATTAAGAATCAAAACTTAGATTTTATGACTCATTAAATAAAGAACTTTTAGAACTTATGTATAACTCTGGATGCAGAAGAATTCAATTTGGATTAGAATCATATAATGATAGAATATTAAATTTAATGAACAAAGGAATACAGACGCATGCTATAGATAAAATTGTTAAAAATTGTCTTGAAGTAGGTATAGCATTAAATTTATTTATTATATTAGGGTTTCCAAGCGAAACCATTAGTGAAATGTACTCAACTATTAATTACGCATTAGATATAGTTAAACTCTCTTTAACTAATTATAAAATTATATCTTCGGTTGATTTCTCAAAATTTCAATTATGTAAGGATTCTCCTATTTATAAAAACCCAATTAAATTTGGAATTAATGTTATTGAAAATGAAAATAAACTTGATTTAATAGCTGATTATTCTAATAAAAATAATAATGTTGATAATATTTTATTAGATGCTGAAAGAAAATTTAGTAATATTATTTATGAATATTTTCAAATAGATTGTAAAAATCAAAATATATATTTTGATGAACATTATCTTTTTCTTAAAAACTGTAAAGTTACTAAAATAGCTAAGTCATCCAAAAATATTGAGGATATTTATTTTAAAAATAATAAATTACTTAATTTTCCTACAAAAGAGAGTAATAAATATTATATCATTAGCTATATTTCAGAAAGGTTTATACCTAATGGATATTATACTGAAAAAGAGCTAAATGGAATATTAAAAACTATTTATTCAGATTATGTACTTATTAGAAGATATCTTGTAGACTATAAATTTATAAATAGAACTAAAGACTGTACATTATATTGGAAAAATACAAAGGAAAATGGTGATTTATAATATTTAATTTATTTAATTTGAAAAAATTATATACAAATAAAAACTTTTTGAATTTGTATATATCCCAATCAATTTCATCATTTGGTGATTGGGTATCATATATTATTTTGACTTTAATAATATATAAAAATACCAATAATGAAGCATCAATAGCTATTTTATTAATATGTAAACTAGCACCTTCAATCTTTTTATTAAAATCTTTAAAATTTATATCCACTAATTTTAATATAAAAAAAGTTATGTTTTTTAGTGATTTATTTAGATTTATTTTATTCTTTGGATATATTTATGTAGATAATATTATAATTATCTACATAATAACAATATTAATATCAATTTGTTCTTTAATATTTAATTCATTAAAAAATTCAATAATATCCAATATATTAGAAGATGATCTTTCAGAAATAGGCAATTCTCAAATGGCTAGTGTATGTAATCTTATGATGATAATAGGACCTATAATAGGAGGTGTTTTTTATTCATTGTTTGGAGGATCTTTATGTTTATTTATTAATGCATTAACATTTTTAATTTCTTCAATATTTGTAATGAAAATTAATTTGCCTAATAAATTAAAAGATTTTTCTACTATAAAATCTTCTAATAAAAATAATAAATTGAAATTATCAACAATAAGCCCAATTATAATAAATTTTTTATGTATTAATTCAATTATAGATGGAGTTTAT
The DNA here is from genome assembly GCA_948444795.1 of uncultured Erysipelotrichaceae bacterium. Taxonomy (GTDB): domain Bacteria; phylum Bacillota_I; class Bacilli_A; order RF39; family UBA660; genus MGBC108787. The sequence goes on from CAOJUX010000032.1 coordinate 3,910, forward strand.
GGAAGCTTAAATACTATTATACCTATCCTTAGTGAAAAATTTAATAACTCTAGTTTTATTTATGGTATTATTGCTTCTTTGCTTGGTGTTGATATGCTATTAGGAGGATTAACAGCACCTATTATTAGTAAAAAATATGAAAGTATTAAAAGCTATATAATGGTTACAATAATAGCTGGTCTATTTTTAATTATTTTTGGATATACAACTAATTTAGTTCTATTATTTATTTGTGTAATTATATTTAGCTTTTGTAATGGAGTTCAAGAAGTTAATTTTTCAACTTATTTACAAAAAAACGCAAAACAAAACTTAGTTGAAGTTTTTTCTTTATCCCTTTAGTCTTTTAGCAATAATGATAGTAACAATATTTATTCCAATACTAATTAAATTTTTAAATGTATTTTCAGCTATTTTAATTTTAGCTATTTTATCTATTTTTTCTATCATGTATTTAGTAATTTATATTAATAATAAAGATATTGATACTTTTTAATATATAGTAAGATTTTTTATAAAATTTAATTATAAAGTTAAAATGTGTGTAGATATATCTACACACATCCAGACTGCTGATACTTTGTCAGCAGTCTGGTAAATAAGAAAGTGTTCCCGAGGAACACTTTCTTATTTATACTAATTATTTATTTTTTCTAATTTACGCTTATTATTTTCTCGCTTTAATGTACTTACACTAATACCTATTAATCTCTCAACCTCGTTATAACTTTTATCTCCACCATTTACAGATAACATAGATAAAGCTAAGTCTATTTGCTCTTTAGTAAATTTTTTAGGTCTACCCTCCTTATACCCATCTTTTGTCCTTGCTATTTCCTTCCCTTCCCTTGTTCTTTCTAAAATCATATCTCTTTCAAATTCAGCAAAAGATAAAAATATATTTCTTATTAATTTACTAGCTGGAGTATTATCCATTACCCCTATATTTAATATATTTATCTTTATTCCTCTATCAAGTAATTCTTGTACTAGTTTAGTTCCATCTATTAAGCTCCTAGCAAATCTGTCGAGCTTAGTAACTGTGAAAGTATCTCCTTCTTTCAACTTATCCAATAATAATTTTAATTGTGGTCGATCGTTAGTTTTTCCTGAAAACTTTTCTTCTATGACTTCATCACAACCTGAAGAAAATAATGCAGATAATTGTTCTTCTAAAGAATTTCCACGACCTTGCTTTATTGTACTAACTCTTGCATATCCATAATTCATATTTTACCTCCATTAAGGTCAAAACTTGTCCCAAAATACCAAAATTTATACCATTACTTTTGACCATGATTTTTGACCCCTTATTAAGTATTATTTTATCGTTGATTAAAAATATATGTCAAGCCAAAAACACCCTTAGTCCAAAAGTGTTAAGTTTTGACATTATAAAATAATATTAAAATAAAAAATGATTTCTATTAACATAGAAATCATTTTTTATTAATTATCTCTATTGTATTTATGATGTATAGTAATTCTATTTATTTTATGTATAACTGAGGGAACATTAAAACCTGATTTTCTCCTTGCAAAAACTTTAGCTTGTAATTCTTTTAGATCGTTAATATTAATAGTATTTGACCTATCTAAAGTATCTATAATATAATTGATTTCAGTATTAATAGATTTAAATTTTGTTGCCATTAAAAATTCTTTAATTATAATTTCACAAATTGAAAAAGATGAAATTACACCTATAATAAGATTACATACACTTTGATTCCAATATAAAGTTAAAAAAATGATTACTACAAAAAGAATCAAAAATATCAATATTTTTCTATAGAAACCAATTAGTAACTTATCCCAGTAAATATTTTGTTTTTGACATTTCAATATTGCATCATTAACTTGTAAGTTAGAGGATATATTGGTATACCAGTCCTTAACACCATTTGGACTATCTGTTCCAGTATTATTTATATTAGTTAAATACTTTTCAGGATATTTCTCTTTTAAATCTTTTGCAACAGCTAAAATTTCAGAAATTGTATGGTTATCTAAGTGCCTATTTTCAATTTCAAAACCAAATAACCTACGATCAATTAACTCTTGAGTAGCTGCTGCTAAGTTATTAATCTTATATGAATTATTTTGTAGATATTTAGAAATAGCCGTAATAAAAAATATTGCAATTGTAAAGTATACTTCACATCCAATTATTGATTTAGATAATATACCCAATAAAAAACAAACTAAAGCTAATAGTATTGTATAATATTTTATCTTTTTAGATTTATTATATAAACTTTTTTGAGAATAAAGTAACAACAAGTTTTGTTCTTTATTTTGGTCATTTTTAATATTATTCATATCCTGGGAAATTACCTCCTAATACCTCTTTCCATTTTTTAAAACATTCTTCTATGTCTGTTGATTCATATTCTCTCGCTATTACAGATAAGTTATAGTAATTTTCAATAGATGAAGATATATTAACCTTTTGTGTAAAAGTATAATTATTCAAATTACCTTGAATTCCCTTTAAATCTTGAACGTCATATAATATAGCTGACTTTAAATAATTTAAAACTTTTACAAATTCAATATCTACAAAAGTTGTACAAGAACTATTAGATTGACTATAAAAGTTTATAATCATAGTTTCAAGTAAGTATGAAGAATCTATTCCTATTAAATTTTCTCTATTCCAATATTTAACTAACCTTATTACATTAAGTAAATTTCCGTCTAAAGATTGATTTAAAGTTGTAACATTATTTCTATCAATTCTAGGATCAGTTTTTTTCCAATAACCTTTGCCGTCAGGAATTATATAAAAAGTTTTTCCTTGAGAATCTTCAGTAGTAAGAAAGCATGGAACTATATCAAAATTCCACTCATATGAACTTAACTTCAACGTAAGAGCCTCCATATTTTTATGTAATTCAGCATTGGAATATTGAGGTATAGAATCTATATACTTTTTAAATCTATTTATAACCTTTGTTGAATTTAACCTATTGCTATTATCGTGACATAATCCTTTTAATGTATCATAAGAGTCTGGTACATTAAGTTCAATATTATTTGTATAAATAGAATATTCATTATAAGTAGTACCGTTAGCACTTAAGCATATCATCAAATCTATATCATCTAACTCTCTTATTTTTGTATTCCTAGCAAATGAACCAAAAAAAATATTCTTATCTTTATAAAGTTTAGGAAAATCTTCTTTTTTACATTCTATTGAATTTATTTGTTCTATTAACCAGTTGCGACTTGAACGAGCTTTTGAGGTTCTATCCGAGTCCAAATTAACAAACTCCCTCATAAAATTAGAAAATGCAGTATTAATGTTTTTTGTCATAAATTATGGTATCCTCCTTTTAATTAATATAATAAAATTAAATTGCATTGAGAGTCTATCCTTATTGGGTGGGCTTTTTTTATTTTTTACTTTTCTTTCTTTTTAATTATTATTTTTTTATCCTCATAAACTGCAATTACTTCTCTTTCATCAAGAGTAATTTCCATATCATCTAACCAAGCTTTTGGAATGCTTATTTTAGGGCTATATGAATTTTTACTTGCAGTCCCACCAGATTTATTAAACATAACCTTTAGTTCTCTATTTGCTTTCATATTTCATCTCCTTATTGGTAACTGTTAAATACATTTTAACACTATTGGTTACTGTTGTCAATAGTTTTAAAATTAAATTTTTATCATATTAAAACCTTGTATTTAAGCTATTTTGAATTATATAAAAACTAGTTTTGTAACGTTTTTTATAATTGCTACCACAAGGAGTAACACTTATAAAACCTAGTAATTTCAAGGCTTTTACTTGAAGATGTGCCTCGGTTTGTACCGACCTTATCCTGCCCCTTGTTGAAAAAATGGTGTATATTTATTAAATTTTATTCTTAAGATGATTATTTTCCCTTTTATTGGATATAATTTAAATAGATAGATATTAATATCCTTTTATACCATTATAATTCACCATAAGACTAGTTACTTTGTAGCTTGTCTTGTTTTTTTATATGATATAATACAATATATTGATATTTGGATTTGCCTTACTTCTTTATAACTGGAAGTATTATTTCCTCTGTTGCTCCCGACTTGGATTTATATTTAGGTATTAAACATAGAACTATAACACATAGTTTGTTATTCCTAACAATAACTACTATTATTATTGAATTTTTTAATACCAACATGGCCATTATGTGGGGTATAGCTTATGCCTTACATTTACTTGCAGATAGCTTCACTAAAATGGGGGTTCCTTTCTTATATCCTTTTAAGAAGAAAAGGTATGGAGCTAAACTTATTTATACATCTGGAGCAGAAGATTTGTTTATTTTGTTAGTGGCCATATATATAATTTCAGTAATATTGATCAACAATTTAAAATAATATATTAGAATAAATTAAATTTAAGTAAAAAATCCTTCCATGAGTTAAATTTTAATTCATTTTTTCCTGTAAGCCCTTCTTCATCGAGAATTACATATAAATCATATACTTTATATGCAAAATAAATGGAAACCAAAATAGGACTTATAATTATAATCATTTGAAATGGTATAAACATTTCAACACCTCCTTTTTTTTATTATAACATAATTTCAACGATTAAATAAGTTAAATTTTAAAACATAAAATATTTTTTAATACATTTTAAGTGGTTATTTATATCGCTTATAAATGCAGTATTTACTTTTTTATTCATAATTAGAAATATAAGAAAAACTTAAAATAAAATGGATAATATAGAAGATAGTACGAAAAGTAAAAAGTAACTCGATAAAATATAAATCGAGTTACTTTTTTTGTCTATAATAATTTTTTTATCTCCCTTATATCTAATCCTGTTATACTAGAAATAGTATCTATATCTAAACCAGCTTCTAAAGATTTTTTAGCTACTTCTATAGCCTTATTTTTTTCTCCTTCCTTTTTACCAATTTCTTTGCCCTTTTCTTCTGCATTTTCTAAGGCACTTATTTTATCCAATAGAGCTGCTCGTCTATCTTCATACCTCATTCTCTCCTTATCATTTGCACTTAGTCTTAACAATTCATCTTTTGCTTCCTTTATTTCTTCGATTGTCATTTCTGCCTTTTTCAGCTTAGTACTAATAGGATTTTCAATAAATTCCATCCAAGCGTCAAAAACATCTTTTATTTCTTCATTCTTAGGCAATTTAGGTAGTTCTATAAAATGTAATTCCTGAATATCAGTTAATTCCTCATTTGTATTAATTTCTTTTAATCTATAAATCGAATGAGCTTCTTTAGTATTTAAGCATTTAAAATTTAATATATTTATACAAATGGTTTTAGCTAACTTATCATACTTTTGTCCTTCTGTGAGCTGACTTTCAAACATCTTGCTCCAATAGTAAAGGCTTCTTTTAACCATATTATGTTCATCTTTTATTTGGATTTCAATATTAATTAATTCACCTTTATTGGTTTTTGCCTTTATATCTAATCTACTAAATTTATCTTCAATAGATTCTTTTTCTATATCAGTGTTCATTATTTGAACAGATTTTATCAAGTCATTTGGCTTTATTACTGCATTTAAAAATGATATTAATATCCTTGGATTATTTTCATTACCAAATATCCTTTTAAAAACAAAATCGACTTTTGGGCTTAATATTTCTAATTTACTCATTTCTAATTGCTCCTTTTATTATCAATATTTATACAATGGTGTCCCTGGGGGACACCATTATTATTTAATTTCATCAAATAGATTATTTAGTATAGCTTTAGCTCTATTAACCTTTTTAAGTTCTTCTAAAATATCACTTGAAAATTTAATTTTATTATTTTTCATTTTATTATGTTGTAACATAACGGCATTTAAACTATTATGAACATTTCTTAATTCAGTTATTAGTTTATAATTTTCTTTAAATTCATCAGCTTTATTTTGGTTTTCTTTATTTTCTGCTTTTATCTTTTCTAACTCATTTTTATAACGTTCTTTTTCTTCTTTATTAATTGACATTTCATTTTTTATGTTTTCAATTTCAGAAAAATATTTTTTATCTAAATCTTTTTTTAATTCTTCTCTTAGTTGATTTTTAAGTTCTTTTATTTCCTTTTCTGTTTTGTTTTCGCTTTTTTCTAGTTCAACTTTTAATCTTATAACTTCATCACTAATAAGTTTTTGACTTTTAAGAGCTTCTTCCTTTTCATTCTCTATTTTTTGTATCTCAATTAATTTTTCATTTTCTAATTTTTTTAATTCATCAGCTTTTTCTTGTTCAATTTTTTTTAGTTTTACTTTTAATGTTGTAGCTTCTTCTTTTGTAATTTCTACCTTATTATTTATAATGTCCAAAATTACTCTTTGGTTATCTTCACTTAAACTTGAAAATTCACTAGCATTTGCAATTGTTAAATTACCATTTTCAAGTATTTGCTTTAATTCGGGAATAAGACCCTTATTTATTCTCTCATATCTTCCTACTTGTGTTGGGGATAACTTTAAATCATTAGCAATTATCTCTCTTATTTTTCCTGGTACTTTTTCTCCATTTTTCTTTTTAGTTTTATATAATTCAGTAAGTCTTTTTACTTGTTCAAGTTTTTCTATTTCTGTTAATTCCCTCGTTTGAGCATTGGCTTGTATCAAAATTATTTCACTATCTATGTCATTTACTTCTATAACTTTACAAGGGATTAAAGATAATATATCCTTTTTAGCTTGTTCAATTTCTTCTTGTTCAAGTAACTGTTTAATAGCCGTATATCTTCTTTCTCCACTTATTAATTCATATTTATCATTATTTAGTTTTCTAACTACTAAATTATGATTTAAACCATTAATTTTAATATCTTCTGCAAGTTCATCTACATTAACTATTTCATAGAAGTTTTTATTATTTTTTTCTATATTTTTAATATCTATATATTGAACATTGAAGTTATTTTTAGCTTCAATTTCATTTGCTTTTTTAACATTTTGAGAAACCTTATTTAACATTCCTTCACTTATTGAAAATTTCTTACTCATATTTATAACACCTTCACTTATTTAACTTTTTTATTTTAGGTGTCCCTCGGGGACACCTAAAATTTTTTAGAATACTTCTTTACATAAATTTTTATAGTCTACACTAGCCCTAGCTTTTTTATTTGAAAAAACAACTGGACATTCTTCAAATGTACTTTCTATTACTTTTACATTTTGGTTAATAGTAGTATTAAACATTTTATTGGCTAACAACTGCTTTAATTCTTTTTTTATTATTTTATTTACTGTTGTGGCAGTATCCATAGTTACAAAACATCCCCTGAAATTAAGGTTAGGATTAAATTCATCTTTTATTTCTTCTATACTATCAAGTAAATATTCTAGTCCGTCTAGTGCAAATTTATCTATCTTAATTGGAACAAATACTTCATCACTTGCACATAAAGCATTTATAGTAATCATATTAAGAGATGGTGGACAATCGATTAAACAATAGTCATATTCATTAAGTTTTTCTAATGCCTTACTTAATCTATTTTGTTGGCTTCTGCTAACATCTAACAGAATTTTCTTTTCAGTAAAGGCTAATTTTAAATTACTTGGAATTATATCTATATTTTCAAAATCTGTTTTCTTAATAACTGTATTTATATCTAAGTCCTTATTTAATAAAACATCAGATATTGTTAAATCGTCCATGCTATAAGCCTTAAAAAGCTTTGTAAGGTTACTTTGGGCATCAAGGTCAATTAATAAGACTTTCTTATTTTTTTCGCTTAAACAAGCCCCTAGATTAGCTGTAGAAGTTGTTTTTGCAACTCCACCTTTTATATTAAAAATTGCAACTTTTTTCATAATAAATTTCCTCCATTTTTCAACCTAATTCTTATTATATATTTTTCATGGTAAGGTGTCTTTAAAAGACACCTTGAATTATTTTAAAATTAATACAATTGTTGTTAATACTGAAACCGTCAAATTTAATATTAACAGAATTAATAGAATATTTGAATTTTTTTCGCTTATCACTTACTTCCTCCTTATTAATCTGATATAATTAAATAAGAATAATTTTGAAACTGGAGGGGGGTAAGCCCTCAATTATGTGTAACTACTTAATTAATTATTTAATAAGTAGTGTTATCAAGTTAATAATAGCAATTATAAGCTCAATAATTACGGTTGCTATTATTAACTTTTCTGTTTCAATTTTGTTCTTATTTTTTTCTTCTTCTTTTCACCATACATCATCCCCTTTCAAAAAGGTATTACTTTTTGAAAATTTGTACATATCTAACCTTACGTTGTATATATTCACCTTTTATATTAATAAAATCATCATGTCCTTTTGAAACATATAAAATTTTAAAATACTTCAATTCTTCAATATCTTTAATTTTTATATTACCTAAAATGTTAATTATTATTTTTGCTTTATCTTTTAAAAATTTATCATTTGCTGATAAGAAAATCTTGTAGTATTTCAAGCAGAAATAGAAAAAATAAATAAAGTGATTTCTTCAAAAAATAATAGTATGAATTCATATGAGGAAAATATAACTACATTAGAAAAAGATAAAAAATATTAAACAGAAAGTAAACTTGAAGCAACAGAAAACATAATAAGTTATAATAAATCTAAGATTAATCAATTAGAAATTGAGATAAAAATTGAGGATAAAAGAGCTGATGAACTTAAAGAAAAGATTAAAAAATTAAAAGAAAAAAAGAAAAATTATGAGTAAAGTTAATATAGAAACATAATTAATTTTTTTTATTTTGTACGGATGTCGTACGGATTGTGTACGGTGACTTAACGGTTTTGGAAAAAAATTTATCCCCATGTAAACGCTAGGATTTGCCTAGTTCCCCACGATTGTGGGGACAGTTTTACCTTATGCTCTTATTAAATATCTTCATATGTAATTTCAAATTAAGATATTTAATATTTAATTATAAAAATTTTGATTAAACTTTTTAAAGTTTATAGGTGAGCGAAAGTGAGGACAAAGTCCTTTTTGTTATAATTATAAGGAGAATATTTATGGGAAGATTACGAAAAGAATTTAGATTAAATCAACAATGTATAGACTATATAGAAGAGATCAGAGAAAAAAATAATTTTAAATTTGATAGAGAAGCGTTAGAGTTTATTATAAGAGAATATCAAAATAATTGTAATATGACTACAGATGTTATGATTAAGTTAATAGGAAAAGAAATTGCAGAACAATTAAGAGGTGACTTATTAGGTATTAAAAAAGCAAGTAATGAAACAGATAAAAACTCTCAAGTTATTATTGAACTTTTAAGTGGATTCTTTGTAAAGTCTGGATATAATTTTTTAGCAACAACAGAAGAAGCTAAATGCGAAGCTATAGATAATGCAATAGGTGTAGTAGAAAAAAGAATTGCAACTCAAAGGGTATCTAAATTATATAAAAAATATTAATTTAAGGATAAAAAGTATGGTAGAATAGTTCATAAAGTAAGATGGATTAAATTTCTATGGAAGAAAAAAAGCTATAATGTGGTAAGATGTTTTTAGTTTTGATAATAATTAGATAGAAAGTTAAGGACTATATGATAGAAAAACTGGAATTGTAGATTAGAAAAAATAATTAAAGTAGTTAGAAATTCAATTAATGAGTTGATTAAAAAAGAAGGATTAAATATAGAAAAAAAATTAAAGGAAGCACTAAATAAATTATACAAATATTATATTAAAAGGATCATTTACTTATAGATAATTTAACAAAAAAAAGCAGTAAATTAATTTACTGCTTTTTTTTGTTAAATTATATTGTTTTAATTCTAAAAATGTAATATAATTTAGTTAAAAGAAGAAATTCTTCTTTATATTTCAAGTTCAAACGATAAATTAAAATGTCGCCAAACATTTTAATTTATATAACTGAAACTGGTAGGAACAATACCAAGAAACAGAATGTTTAAACTTTAAATTCAATTTATGTTTATATAATAACATAAGCTGATATTTTGTGCAATATAAAAAAACAAAGAAATTGACAGGAGGAAATAAAAAGTATTCCTGGTATATTATTCAAAAGTTTTTAGTGTGCAACATAAGTTTTAATATACAACTCTTAGGTATTAACCTAAGAGTTTTTTTGTTTGAAAAAATTAATTAGTTTTTGAAAGGTAGGTGAAGAGTAATGGAAAAGGGTAATTTTATAGAACAGATGTTTATTTATAGAGCATTAAGAAAAATGGACAACAGTATGCAAAAATATGGTGGAATACATGAAGTTGTTCAAGGAAGTTTTTCTCAAAATAGAGCTGATAAAAAATATGAAACTCATATAGAAAAATTATTAGCATGGACTATAAAAAATAAAGATAAAAAAGAAATAAGCCATTTTTCATTACAAGGACACTTTACTTATTTATCTAAACAAAAAAGAAATATAAGAACTGAAGAACTTGATGATAGATATTACCCTTTTGTCCTTGAATTTGAATCATCTAATAAGGCTAAAGAAATTGATGTTTATTATGAAGTTGCTGAATACATACAACATTTATTAAAAGATTATAATATAGAAGAAAATGATATAGTTATTACTATAACTAATTCAAAATCAGTTTATGTATGGGTTAATCCTAAGATATTTGGATTAAAACCGTCAAAAAATGTACATAGAATATATACAGAAATGTATAAACATTTTAAACAAGAATTAGGATTAAAATATGTAGATGAAAGTGTTGTTAATTCTAGTTATAGATTAATAAAAACACCAGGAAGTTTTTATAATGGAGGATTTGTTAATTACATTACACTTCAAGAACTGTTATATCTTATGACTGGAGAATTAAATAGAAGTGAATTAACTAAAAACCAAAGGGATATAAGAGATCTATCTTTATCTGGAGTAAAATCTTTAAAGCTTGTAGAATTATATGAAAAATCAAGAAAAAAGATTTCTAAATTAAAAAAAGAAAATAAAAAAGTTTTAGAGTTACCAGGAAATGAAAATAGAGAATGTGTAAGAGCATTACTTAATATGCCAATAGTTGAAAAAGGTAATAGAAATAATTTCTTAGTAACAATAGCATTAGGACTTCTTCAAGAAAATTATAGAGAAGATGAAATTCTTGCTATTCTAAAAGATAAAGCAATTGAATGGAAGCATGATGAAAGTTTAAATGCAGTTGTAGGAAAATATAAATCTTTAGTAAGAAATAAAACTAAATTTTCTTGTGATAAAGTAAAGATGTTATTTGAAGAAGAAGGATTAACCCTTAATTGTAATGTCTGTAAAAAGGCTATAAATAGTATATATATTTCTAGAAATATTATTGAAACTATTTATGAAAACAAGGGGGCAGTCCGTCATTATAAGGCTTATTTAGAATTAGAAAAAAATAATTATCTTAATAGATACTTTGATTTAGCTGATACCAATATAAAAGAAACTACGTTAAAAGAATTAGCAAAAAAAGTAAATGGGAAAATTGAAAAAAAAGATGGATTTTTTAAATTAAATGTTAAGCGATTGAAACCATTATACAAGTTACCTTTAAGTTATATAGAAAATTCAGTTAACATCTTAGACCAAAAAATAGGTAAAGTATTAATGCTAATGGTTAAGGCATATAATAGCAACCCATATGGAGCATTTATTAGCTTAGGAATAGAGAAAATTTCTGAATATTTATGTTTTAAAAATGAAAGAAGTGTTTATAAATTCCTAAAGGAATTAGAAAACATAGGTTTTTTAACTAAAAATAAAAAAGGAATAACATTATATTATAAAAGTAGAAAAGTAATAGATTTAAATGAAGAAAGAAACAATAGAAAAGAGCAATTAAAAACTATAGAAGAAGTAAAAGTAGTAAATGGAACACAATTAGAATTTGAAAAAATAAAGATTAATACAAATAATCAAAATAGAAACTTTAAAATTTCTATTTTTAATAGAATCGAAAATAAAAGCCAAAACAAAGGCTCACCACCTTAATGTTAAATATGAGTAATATTCGTATTTTATAGCCATAATGAATTATGGCCATAAAATTTTATTTAAAAAATCCAGGATAAAAATAGATAAATTACGAATTAAAACATAAATTATTAGAATAACTTTCTAGCTAAATATTTGGCCACATAAGGAGATAAATATTTAACAGTATTTTTATAGTGTAATGCGTAAAACCACTGTGCCTTGTGCCTGTGGATGTAAGCATTTTAGAAATGTATTCCCGACTTAGTAAATACTATGAGGGATAAGGGTAATTGGACTCACCCACAACGTATAAGGGTTGCCTATTAGGTGGAAACTTAAATATCAAACTACGTTAAAAGAATCCTCGTATACCCTTGTGGTCGAGGTAGTTCAAATTAAACATATATATATAAGGTTTAAAATAGCTTTAAAACAATTTGTATTAATTTTAAATAAGTAGTATCTAATTCAATTTCCATAAAAAGAAATTTAGTCATATTGATGAAAAATTTTAATAATAGAAAGTGCATTAAAGCATTGATTTTACTAGGATTTACTCTTTTTTATTTTTTGTCTATTTATATATAATATCTTTATTAGTTCTTAGGGATAGTGTATCTTTAATTTATTTATTCTTTAAGTATACTGTAGATATTATGTTTATTAGATTAGAAGTTATATTCATTTACGAGTATATTGTTTAAAAGTATATTAATTTGATAAAGTATTTATTTAATTATTTTTCCTATAGTATAATTAATATAAGATGTTTAATAGTATGGAAGGAGTTGAGATATTTGACTAGACTAGAGATATTAAGTCCTAAGGTAGATTTTGTCTTCAAAAGGATCTTTGGAAATGAAAGAAATCCTAAGATATTAATTTCATTTTTAAATGCAGTAATAAAGCCAAAAGACCTAATAAAATCAGTTCAAATAATGAATACTGATATAGAAAAAGAATCTATAGAGGATAAATTTAGTAGATTGGATATAAAGGCAAAAACCAATAAAGGTGAATTAATTAATATTGAAATACAAATAAAAGATGAACATAATATGGTTAAAAGAAGCCTTTATTATTGGAGTAAAATGTTTGAAGGTCAACTTACAGAGGGACAAAAATATGATAAGTTAGCTAAAACTATTTGTATAAATATATTAAACTTTAAATGTTTAAATACTAAAGAAGC
>CAOJUX010000033.1 GCA_948444795.1 uncultured Erysipelotrichaceae bacterium
TTCCTCTTCTTTATAATTTTTTATATTTTCTTTAGTTATTGACATAAATACCCCCTAAGACTAAGCATATATTCTAAGTAATTTATCAGTAAATTCTTGAATAATCTAAAACTTTATGATTGTCATCAACTAAAAATTTAAGGCTAATATTTTTAGATTGAAATTCTTTTGAAAATTCTGGTTGAAGTAAATATGTTACAGCATATCGATTTTCATTTTTCAATAAAGCATTAATAGGTATCCAAAATGATTCATTTTCATCAAATTCTTGAGGTACCCCATTATATTTATTTGCAATAAATATTTCCATATCATATATCCTATCAGGATATTCTACAATTATTTTTCCTATTTTTTCTAATTCACTTATATCTATACCAGTTTCTTCTTTAAATTCCCGAATAGCTGCCTGTTGTGAGATTTCTCCTATTTCAATTTTTCCTCCTGGTATGTCTATATATCAAATATTACCTATTTTATATTTTGTACAAATTACCTTATTTTCCTTTATTAAAAAGGTTCTTACTGCATTTCTAACTTTTTTATCCATAACCTTGGCCCTCTCTTATAATTATCTGTAAATGTCAATCAATTTTCTATTTATAGTATAATTATAACTAAATTAATAAATAATTACTATACTAAAATATTGACTGAACTTTTTATGACCATGAATAATAAAAATTATTAAGGGATTATACTCTATTTTGATAAAATATATTTTTTAGTTCGTCTCCTTCTAAAAGTAAAAATTTATTTTTAAAGTCTTTTCCATAAGTATTTTCTATAAATTGTAATATTATAAAAGAATAGAAATTATCTTGTTTTTGAGTAAATTTTTGATATAGATAATATATAAGAATTGATTCTAAATAATATTTATCACTACGGTTTGATTTGTTTATTATTTTGATTATCATTTTTAAGGTAAATTTCATTTACATTTATGCTATTTATCGTGTCATTAGTAAATTGTGATTTATCAATTAGTTTTATTTTCATATTTAAACTTAAATACAGAATATATTTTTACAATAAAAATGGTTATGTATTATACATTTCACTACTCCTCAAGTTTCGCAAATATATTGTTCAGGATTTTCTAAACAAATTGGTATCTTTTAATAACATTCTTTTAGTATTATCTTGTTTTCAAATTTTAATTTTTTATTTTATAGATATTTTCACAAGCTTTACAAGTAATTTTCATTTCATAATTATCGATTTTTTTATCTAATATAGTAATTAAGGGATTATTATCTTTACTACAACATAATCTATTTTTTATAATAACTAATTCATCATTACAGTTTTTGCCTATCTTACTGTCTTCAAAATCTAATAATATGCTGCCTTTGCTTCCGCAATTACATTGATATTTTAATTCTAATCTATCATAAGTAGAATAACATAAATAACCTATATTTTCATTACACTTATCACAATACATCCATCCACCATAATTAGTTGCTAATCTTGTATTTACTAATTTTTTTGTTTTTAATATTCTTGCCATTTTTTCTCCTTTATAAATTATAATTAATTATTTAACAATAAATTTGTAAATTGCATAAACAACCAATATAAACCAATAGTTTCTTCCTTATATAATTAATGTATTATTTATAATAAATTAATTGCACAGGCAGCAACTATACCTATTAAAATTATTATCCATCCTATTGTTCTTTTATGTTCTTTACACCATTTTGCCATATTTATCACTCCTATCTTTTTGACAAATTACTATTTATGCAATAGATTTTGTACTCTAATTATACATCTTTTTTGATATTTTATATAGACATTATTATAAATTTATTTCAAAGCATTGCAATTTCACTGTTCACATAACTATTATCTATAAAATTATTTTGTAAATCTTTCATTAGGTTCGCCAAGGTCAAAATCACCTCTAGTTTTTTCTTAAATATATATTTCTTCAATCCTTTATATTATAACACTCATTTTAGATTACAAGGTAATTTTAGCAAACTAATCTGATCTAAATTAGTAAATAGTATGTGCTGTAATAATTGTATAACTATATGAATTAATAGTTATCTTTATATTATCAATTTCACAATACCAGTTCTTACCTTGTTTATAAATATTACAATTTTTATCTAAAACTTTATTTTTGCAATAAAGAACTACATCATTGGTATCTAATTTAAGATTTTTCTTGATTCTATCAATACCCATTTTGGTAGTGTGAACTTTGTTTATATTTAACAATAAAATATCCTTGTTCATATTCTATCACTCCATATATAATTATCCTATTTTATATTTTGGTTTCATTAAGTTTAGCAATAATGACATCACGATACTCTGTATGATGGGGCATATTTCCGCCAACTCCACCAAGTTTAGGCAATAGAAGTTTAAAATAACTTCCATTTTTCATGGTAATGAAGCATTTTATAGATCCCATCCATCCCTTTTTTATCTCACAGCTTTTAATATCTGAAAATGAATAACACATTTCTATATCTGTAAAAAGTAACTCTGATGTAATTTTTTTAACATCAGTACTTTTATTATTTGGCACATTTTCAATCTGATAGTAATATTTGTTCTTTTCACACTCAGAGATTATCAATGAAGTTTTGGTAATGCCAAGATATATATCATAAGCTAAATATTTTTTCTTATTTAAAACAACGGTATCTCCCTTTTCAGATGGAATTAATCTATCTTCTTTACAGATACAATTTTCAAAAAAAGCTACCACATTTGTTTCTTTCGAGATTGCGTGTATCCCTGCTAGCAAAGTTTCTCCATTAGGTACATATGCACTCAAAACTTGCCTCATATTTTCTTCATCAAAAATTTTAGACATATTCATTTCCTCCAAATAAAAATTTTAATTTATACTATAGCATAATATTATTAACCTTATCATAATGCAGTTCCTTTTTTAGGAACAAAGAATTTACTCATTTCATTTTTTTCATGTTCTAAAAGAGCAACTTTGTTTTTTATTCCTCCACCATAACCTGTTAAATTTCCATTTGATCCAACTACTCTATGACAAGGAATAATTATACAAATTGGGTTCCAACCCACAGCTCCACCTACAGCTTGTGCTGACATTCTTTTTAACTCTTTTTGTTTTGCAATTTCTTTAGATATATCATTATAAGTAATAGTTTTTCCATAAGGAATTTTTAACATAATATCCTGCACTTCTTTTCTAAATGATGTTATCATTTTTATTTTAAATTTTGGTGTGAAATTAGGCTCTTTTCCACTAAAATAAATATCTAACCACTTACAGGTTTCTCTAAAAATAGGTAAATCTTTTTTTTCACAATCCAAAATATGTTTTTTCTCATCCAGCGACTTTTCAAAACATAACCCTGTTAAATATTTTCCATCACTATTCATTAGTATATCATCAAAATTATCAGGCGTTTTATATTCCCATTTATAAACCATTAAAAATACCTCCTAATTTATTTTAAAATAATCTTGAATTTTATCCTTCATGTTTTTTCTTTTTTAGAAATTATTATTTATCTTTCTAATCTCATATATAAAATTGGATAAGGATTACCTTGTTCATCTAGTTCTGTTTTCTTATAAGTTTTAAAATTCATATGCTCATAAAATCCTTTGGCATTAGGATTTTGTTCATTTACAGTTAATTCATTTATATCGTAATTATTTATGCCATAATTTAATAATTTTTTGCCTAATCCTTTTCCTCTTTCACTATTTTTAATAAATAACATTTCAAGTTTTTTATCTTCTATTCCCATAAAAGCAATTGGTATATTATTTTTATTTTCTATAATTATTAAATCTGATATTTCTTTTAATGCTTGCGGAACATATTTTTTTATATTTTCTATTTCTTCCTTAGAGAGAAATAAATGTGTGGCTTTTACTGAATCTTCCCATACTTCTAATAATTGATTTATTAGTATTTCGGTTCTATTCTTCACTGCAATTATTTTCATTTTTTTACTCCCTTTCAAATTTTAATTTGATTTTATTTTATCTTTTTAATTGGGTGTCTTATAACTGTCTTTAATTTGCTCACATCACATTTTCTTGGATCACTTAGATAAATTTCATGATGGAATCTTTTATTAGTAATATCTAGCTCATAACCATTTTCTTCGATATATTTATGCATTAAATTAACTGTTTTAGGCTCATCATCATAAGAACCAATATGCATACACTGAACACATATACCTTCATCATAAGTTAAAAATTCAACTCTTACAAAATTTTTCTTTTTCTTTTTAGTTGCCTCTTCTATAGCCCAATCAAAATCTTTTTTGGTTACAAAGTCTGGTAATCTAATAATAGATATAAAATGCATTGCACTTTTATTATTATAATCAATAGTTGTCTTCATACCTTCTTGCCACCAAAAACCTTCAAGTGGTGGAACAACATATTCAAAAAATCCATCTATTTTATGAGTACCTTTATAACTCATTTTTATTGTATAAGCAATACTATATAATAATCCTAAAGTATTTTTATAATCTCCATTTTCTTCGTTAGGGTTTCCTGTCCCTCTAACTGCAATATAATTCATTTTAGGAATTTTTACTATATTTGGTTTATTCTTTGGCATATAAAATTCTTTATATTCTTTCTTATAATCAAAAGCCATATTTGTACTCCTATCTTTTTGATAAATTATTATTTGTTTCAATAAAATTATAACAGAAAAACAATCTATGTACTAGCATTATTATTACTTTTATAAAATTTAAAAACCAACTTATAAAAAGCTGGTCTTAACTATTAAATTTTTTATTTACAAATATTTAAGATTATTTCATCATTATGCTTTTGATTCTTAATAATTTTAAATGTTTCATTTTTTTTGTTTTTATTACATCTTACAACATCATAGAAAAAAGTATCATAATAAATAGTGTCATCTATTGTGGTAATTGTTGTTGTAAATATAGGCGGTCTTTTATTATATACTACTCCAATATAATCAAATAATAATACCACTTCAATATATCCCCCAAAGAATAAAATTAAAAATATTAAGTTTTTGAAGTATGATTTTGACTTTATCAATTTATAGAAACCTATTACACTAAACATTATACCTATAATGATACTGAATGAACAAGCATGACTATCAGGATTAAATGCCATTAAGCCTAGCAAAGTAATTAAAAATCCAAATAGAAGTAGTATAAACCCAATCAATCTATTTTTTTGTTTTAATTTATTATTGGAATAGTCTATAGTATTGATTATATTTTCTTCTAATTTGTTTTGATAATTTTCTTTATCTATTTTTTCACCACTTAATAATTCATTTATAGTAATATTAAGAATTTCACATAATGGTTTAAACAAAGATAGATCAGGCATATTTTTTCCGTTTTCCCAATTACTAACTGAACGATCAGTAATCCCTAATTTTTCAGCTAATTCTGATTGAGTTATTTTTCTATTTTTTCTTGCCTCAGCAATAAATTTCCCTATTTTCTCTTGATTCATAATTTTCTCCTTTCACATCAATTTTATAATATAAAAGTTATTTTTAACATGAAACAAAACTTGAGTTTAAATAAATTTTAATTTAGTAATTAACTATTTATTTTTTTTATTAGCTCTTTTTTCTTTTCACAAAAAGTTTTAGTATGAGATTTATTATAGATACAAATAAAATTAGCAAAAATACTTATTCCAAATAATGATCCTTGCACAAATTCTACTATATTTGGAGTAAAAATATAAGCCAAATAACCAAATGAGTTGTGGAGTAATGCTAAAACTAAAGCAATTGAGCCAATTAAACTATACTTATTAAACTTTTTATCATTTTTAATTTGCTTTATAGATTCATATTTAATTAAATCATTAATAGTTTCTCTTAAATCTATTAATTCTTCTTTTGTCATTTTTCTTCCATTTAGTAATTCTGATATGCTGGTATTCAGTTCATTTGCAAGTGGTAATAACATAGATAAATCAGGCATTGTTTTTCCATTTTCCCAGCGACTTATACTTTTGACATTAACCTTTAGTATTTCAGCTAATTCATCTTGGGTCATATTCTTTTGTTTTCTTAAACTAGCAATAAAATTCCCTATTTTCTCTTGATTCATAATTATCCCTCTTTTCATGAATAATTTTACATTATTTATTTTAATATTTACAGGACATAAAGTGAGAGTTTTTTATTTTTTTCACTTTTTCTTATTATCAATAAACCTTTTTGTTATTTTGGCGGTTATCTATTTATACATGTTAAAAGCTAAATCAATTTAATTTTTAACAATCATTTAATTCTTGTGTTTTTCTTTTTAGATGAAAGCTATAATAATCTTTAATAGTTAAATATAGCTTACTATCTTCATTTAATTCTTTTTTAAAAAATTCTAACAAATTGTTATAGGCCTTTTGAAATTGTGATAACTTAAAAGTTTTGCTATAGCCTCTAGTTATACTATTTTTATTACGATAATAATGATAACCTATATAATTTATAGAAATTATTTTTTTAGAAAAATAAATTATTTTTTAATAATTCTATAAAATATTTTCATATTCATTACTTTCTTCACTAGTAATATTTATTATTTCATGATTTTTTATAGCTTGATATATTAAATCTTTGTATTGTATAAGTTCTTCATATTCCCTGCATAAGCCTATTTTGGGGTTAATAACAGGATGTTTTGGAACAAAAATGGTACAACAATCTTCAAAAGGTAAAATACTTGTTTCATAAGTATTTATTTTTTTAGCTATTTCTATTATTTCTAGTTTATCAAAGCATGCCAGTGGTCTTATTACGGGCATTTTTATAGTTTCATTAATTGCTTTCATACTACTTAAAGTTTGACTTGCTACTTGGCCAATTGATTCTCCATTTATTATTACTTTAGCATTTCTGTTACTAGCAATAATTTCTGCTATTCTATACATCATACGACGCATTATAGTTATTAAATATTCATGAGGAATATTTTTATATATAGCTTCTTGAATATCAGTAAAATTTATAATATGAAGTTTAATATCATTATTATATTTAGCAAGTAGCTTACTTAAACTTATTACTTTATTTTTAGCTTCTAGACTGGTATGAGGTGGGCTTTCAAAATATAAAGCTTCAAGTTTTATTCCCCTTTTAATCCCCATAAATCCTGCAACGGGAGAATCAATTCCCCCACTTAACATAAGAAGCCCTTTACCTAAAGTACTTACTGGATATCCTCCTAAACCTTTAATTGATTCAAAATAAATATAACTTTTAGTGTTTCTAAATTCTAGATGAATAAGAAGATTAGGGTTTATTACATCCACTTTAATATTTTGAATATTTTTTAGAATATAAGAACCTATTTCACTACTAATTTCTAAACTTGTTTTTTCTATATTTTTATTGCTTCTTTTAGTTTCTACTTTAAATGTTTTAAATTCTTTATTTTTTATTAATTCTAAAACTTTATTTTTTACTTCATTTATATTAGTAGTATTAAGTTCATAACCTATTATTATTTCATGAATTCCAAATACTTCTTTTAAATTATTTATAACTTTATCAAAATTATCTTTTTTTAATTTAATAAATAAACGCCCTTTATCATAATTTGTAGAAACATCTAAGTCTTTTAGTTTAAATTTAATATTTTTATCTAAATTATTAATAAATAAATTTATATTATCTTTTTTAGTAGTTAATTCTCCATATTTAATTATTATAATTTTTTCCATATAAAAAGCCCTTTCATAAGGACTATTTTATCATGGATAATATAATTTTTCTATTATTTGCTAACTAAATCATTAAGTTTTTTGTATACCATTTTAAAAGATGCTAGAAATCTATTTATTTCATCAGTCGTAGTTAAATGTGATAAACTTATTCTAATGGTTCTAGCAGCTCTATTTTTATCATTATAAATAGCCATTACACTAGATGATATTTCACCACTTGAGCAAGCGGTATTTGTTCCTAAATATATTTCATATTCTTCTATAGCATGGATAAAAGTTTCTGGCCTTATATTAATTAAACTTAAATTTAAAATATGGGGAATAGAATACTTAGTTTTATTAATTATTATTCCATCTAAGTTTTCTAATTCTTTTATTATTTTTTCATTCAATCTTTTAATAAAGTTTTCTCTTTTTTCTAAATCTTGAAGAGCAAGCCTTACAGCTTTAGCTGCACTTGCAATTAAAGGTACTGAAGGAGTTCCTGGTCTTAAATTATTGTCTTTACTACTGCCATACATTATTGGAGATATATCTATTCTACTATTTTTATATAGTATCCCTATTCCTTTTGGACCATATATTTTATGAATCGATGCACTTGCTAAATCAACATCATGAAAGTTTACTGACACTTTACCAAGTCCTTGCGTAATATCACTATGAAAAATAGTACTTGGGTTTTCTTTTTTTATTATTTGACGAATCATTTTTAATGGTTGTCTTACTCCTACTTCACTATTTACAGCACATATGCTTACTAATATAGTAGTTTCTTTAACTTTATTTTTTAAATCTTCAAAATCGATTAAACCTTCGTTATTATTATTTACATAACTTATTTCAAACCCTATTGATTCTAAATATTCACATATTTTATATATAGATGGATGTTCTAATTTCGATACTATAATATGATTACCTTTTTTAGAATTTTTTAATGCCGCTCCAATTAAAGCCAAATTATTAGCTTCTGTTGCACTACTGGTATATATAATTTCATTATCTAGAACATTAAAAATATCGCTTATTTGTTTCGTTGCACTATTTAAAAGGCCTTTTGCTTTAACCCCTAAACTATGTAATGAATTTGGATTGCCAATATATTCTTTACTAGCTTTATTAAATGTATCTAAAACATCATATGATATGGGAGTTGTTGCACTATAATCAAGATATATCATTTTGTATCACCTTTTTCTATTGATATTCTTCCATTAATCTTTTATAAATACCTGGCTCTATTAAATTAATTGCACTAATTGCATTTTCTAAAGAATTTTTAAAATTACCTTTATAAAAAGCTATTTCTGCTTTAGTAAGATTTTTATCTGCTTCTTTATTATATCGGTATCTATTACCATAAACAATAGCCATTTCAGCCATTTTAGCAGTTTTTACTATTTCTTTAGATGTGTTAAAAACTTTAAATACTAAATCTCTTGCTGTATCTAAACGAGTATTAAGTATTTTAATGGAAATTGGAGTATTTTCTAAAACTTTAATCATTTCATTTATAGCATCTGTTGCTTCTGATAATTCTATAAAATAGTTTTCAGGAACTATTGGAAGCTTATAATCACGTATATTCTTTTTTGATTTAAGTAAAATTTCTTTGATCTCATCAAGTTGTTCTCTTGCCCTTAACTCATCTTCTTTTAATGATCCTATTGTTCTTAAAGCATGTTCTAGTTTTTCTTCGGTTTTAGTTAAGTTTAAATTAATAACTTCTAATTCTTTAGATAATTTAGTATAATATGATTTTTTTGTACGCTGCAAAGATATAACCTCATCATATTTATCTCTTAATTTTTTTAAATTATCATGGATTTCTGATATAACATTAACATCAGATTCAGTTAAATCATAGCTAAATTTAATATCATCAATTTTTTTATATAAATCATTATTTATTTTATTTAATTTAGTTATCTTAATTAAAATTGTTCTTGAATAATCCTCAAATATTTTCTTAGCAAGACGTTCTTTATCAAAATCATTTTCAGTAGTTTCAAAAAAATCCAAAATGGTCTTCAATTCAAAAATAGAATCTTCTAAGTTTAAAACATTTAGTCTTTGAAAAATATCTTGTATTTTTTTATTTGCTTCAGTAATATTGTAATCTAAATTTAAAAATTTTAAATTGTAGCCTTCCCCTTCCATTTTTTCCCTAATTTTTAAAATATGATTTATCTTATTAGGTATTATTTTTTGCCCTAGTAGAATAATACTTGGTGCTTCTTCAATGACTATTTTTAAATTGCCAATTGTATCATCTATAGCTTTTACAATCTTGCCTACTTCTTGATATGCATTATGTTCCATAGATACTTCAAAAGCATTAAATAGCTTATCAACATTTTCAAATTGTAATTCCATGGGAGATGAGACAAGTAAAAAGCTTTCTTTATTTTGATTATAATTATTTAAAATATCACGATAGCTTGCTTTTAGTTTAGTAATAGTACTTCGATTTTTTTCTTCGCTTAAAGTAATACTTTTTATTTCATCTAAAAGATAATTAGACTTAGTTTTGATATAACAAATATCAAGTTCTATATCAGCAATTTTAGTCTTTAACTCTTTATAACTACGATTATTAAATAATTCTTCTATTTCTAAAAGTTCATCTGTTATACGTGGTACTTCTTCATCTTTTATTTTTTTAAATCTTCTTTGCCACTCTAAATATAAATCTTTAGAATCAGAATTACTAAGAAGTGGTTCTACTTTATTTAATTCTGATAATATATTAGCAGATACAATTAAATTTTTTTCACGTTCTAAATTATTTATTAAACGTTCATATTTTTTATGTTCTTTTTTATTTATTAAATTAAGGATAATAACAACAGTAACAATTGTTAAAACATAATAAGTAACGCCAATTAAGGCAAAAACAGTTTTAGACATACATTTCATCACTATCCTATTCATTTATATTTTATCATAAAACAAATAAAAATAATATAGTATAAATTAAAAAACTTAGACTTTTTGTTATGCTAAGTTTTTATTATCTAAATTACTCTCTTCTATATTTCTTCTCTTTAATTCATTATTTAGAAGAGATAATTCATCAATAGTTTTTATTAAATTAGCTTTCTGACTTTTTAAATATGTTGAAGTTAATTGGTCTAATTTATCTCTTAAAGCAATAATTCTTTGATAAATTAATTTATCACTATAAAGATAGGCAAGTTCTGGGTGCTTTTTTAACACATAATAATCATTATATTTTAAATCTTTTTCTTGTTTTTTTATCTCAAGTTCAATTACAGAATAATAATCATTCATTTCTTTTGTTGCTTGTCTCCTTAATATATTGTATTGATATATTTTTTCACATTCTTCAAAGCTTCTACAATTCGAAACTGCCCGTACAAGTAGAGTGTATATATCATAAAAATCCAATTCATGATTATTAAAATAAAATTTATCATACTTAGTTTTATTAGTTTTCTTTTTTATATATGGAACTTTTTCTAATATAAATTTATGATTAAAATATTTATCATTTAAATACTTAGCATAACAAGTACAAAGAATTTTATTATATTCTTTTTTTCATTAATAGTATCATAATTTAATATTAAAATGTTTATTTCATTAAAACAATTATCTAACCTAAACCCATTTGGTATATACTCTATAGGAAATTCACCTTTTTTAAATCTTCTTAAAAATTCTAATGCTTCTTTTTCTTCTAGAGCTTTTTTACTTTCCATTAAAATCACCTTTTTCTATTAATTTTATTTATTAGAATTATTATATTCTACTTTCAGATATTAACTTATATCCAACTTTATTTATAGTTCCAGCTCCAATAGTAATTATAACATCACCTTTTTTTACATTTTCTTTTAAATAAGTAATAATTTTGTCATAGCTACCTAAATAAATACAATTTTTATTATATTTTTTTATTAATGGTTCTAATTCTTTAGAACTTACTCCAGCATTATTTACTTCTCTAGCTGCATAAATATCTGCTATTAAAATATTTTCAAAATCTTTTAAGACATTTGCAAATTCTTCTTTATGATTAGTAAATCTAGAATAAGTATGAGGTTCAAAAATAGCAAATATTCTTTTATGAGGTAGTTTTTCACTACATTTAAGAGTAGATGCAACTTCTGTTGGGTGATGAGCATAATCATCAATAACAGGTATCCCTTTATATTCACCAATTTTCTCAAACCTTCGACTTGCCCCTGTAAATTCTTTTAAACCATCTTTTATATAATTTTTATTTATTTTATATAAATCGCAAGTTGCTATAGTAGCTAAAGCGTTTAAAATATTATGCTTTCCAAAGACATTTAAAGTAATGGTATCATAATACTCACTATTTTTTAGAACATCAAATGTTGGATATCCATAGTCATCATATGTAATATTTGTAGCAAGAAAATTTGCTTCTTGATTATCTATTCCATAACTAATAGTTTTATGATTAGCTTTTTTAATTACTTCTTTAGTATTTTCATCATCAAAGTTGGCAATAATAACTCCAGTTTCATTTAATCTATTTGTAAATTCTAGAAAAGATTTTTTAATATTATCAATATTTTTAAAATAGTCTAAATGATCATTATCAATATTTAAAATAATTTCAGTATGAGGATAAAATTTTAGAAAAGAATCAACATACTCACAAGCTTCTAAAATGAAATATTTGCTATTTCCAGTACGATTATTGCCATTAATTACATTTAAATGAGCTCCTACTTCAATTGTTGGATCCAGATTTGATCTTAAAAAACAAGTTGCTATCATACTAGTAGTTGTTGTTTTACCATGTGTTCCACTAATACATATACATTCTTCATAACACTTAGTGATTAAACCTAAAAATTCACTTCTTTCCATCATTTTTTTGTTTAGTTTTTTAGCTTCTATAAATTCTACATCATCTTTTGGAATAGCAGCAGTATAAACAATCAAATCTGCTTCATTAATCATTTCAGGATGATGTCCTATTAAAATATTTAGTCCTAATTTTTTTAAATGCTTGGTATTATTATTTTCATTTGCATCACTTCCAGTGATAATAAAACCAAAATGAGTCAAATGCTCAGCAAGTCCACTCATACTTACTCCTCCAATACCAATCATATGGATTTTTTTATACATTTTTATACTATCTAATTTCATATACTTCCTCTTCCTTTTATTTTATTATAACTTACTCTTATAATTTTGTCATAAAAAAAATAGATAAGTTTCTATTTTTATTCATTGTTATCCTTTTTTAAAACAGTAATAGCAATATTTTTAGCATCAATCTTTTTTATTACTTCATTTACTTTATCTAAGGTTATATTTTCTAAATGGTTTTTGACATCATCTATTATTTTGTTAAAAGATAGTATATCTTCTTGTATCAAATTATTAACATTCATTATATCATCATAATTTAAAACAAGAGTAGCAATACTTGAATTTATTTTTCTTTTCAAGTTGTCTTCAGTCATATAAAGTGAATTTAAAGCATTTTCAACTCTTTTTATAGCTTCTTTTTCATAATCAGTTTCTAAATTAATAGTTATTATTAAATAATCTCCAATAAAAGAACGTGAAGCACTTATAAAACTTACTAATTCTTCTTCCATTAAGTTTTCTTTTAAATCACTCGTTGGACCAAAATTACCATTTAAAATTAATGATATTATGAGTCTTAGTTCAACTTCATTTATTCCTTTAAAATTAGATAAAGGAACTTTCAAAGATATTTTAGCT
Organism: uncultured Erysipelotrichaceae bacterium; assembly: GCA_948444795.1. Lineage (GTDB taxonomy): Bacteria > Bacillota_I > Bacilli_A > RF39 > UBA660 > MGBC108787. Next base: position 13,465 of record CAOJUX010000033.1, read on the forward strand.
TTGGTAGTTTCTACATTACCATTAATTTCAATATATTCATTTACAATTTTTTCTGGTTCTTTATATTTTTTGAATTTTGGATTTTTATATTCTTCAAAATTTTTATTTTTCAAATTCTCTTCTACTATTTTTTCTATTTCATAAGGATTAACATTTCCTGTTACAACTAAGAACATGTTTTGAGGATGGTAAAAAGTTTCATATATTAAATTAATATCTTCTAAAGTAGTATTTTTAATATCATCTAAAGATCCAGTTATATTATCTTTATACTTATATTTATGAAAAATATTTTCATAATTTTTAAAATAAAGATTGGTTTCGGGTAAATCTAAATCTGATTTGGTTTCTTCTAATATTATTTTCCTTTCTTTATTAAGAGTTTTTTTAGTAAAGTATGGGGTTAATACAAAATCTAATAAGTGATTTAAGTTTTCTTTAGTATTTGTAGTATTAAAAACATGATAACAAGTATAATCAAATGTTGTAAAAGCATTTACTTCACTACCATATTCACTATAAAAATCTGTTGCTGTGGTTTTATCATTTTCATAAAAGTTTAAATGTTCTATAAAATGAGCAAGGCCACTTTTTACTTTTGTATATTTAGATTCTCCTTCCAATTTAAATTCTTGATGAATTGAACCATAATTTACACATAAAGATGAAAAAACTCCACTAACTTTTTCATTTTTCCAAATGTATATTGGTAACATATCTAATATTTTACTATAATAAATTGTTTCTTTTAGACCCTTTAAATTTATTTCTTCCACTTTTAGTCCTCTCCTTTTTTGAGCTCATATATAAAATTAAGCTTAAATTTCTTAGCTATCTTTCTTATATCTTCAATACTTACCTTTTCATATTCTTCTTTATAATCACTTAATAAAGGGGTACCAACAATAGTATTAAATGTATAATTATTAATAATACTTGATTCATTATCTAAAACAATATTTAAAGAATTATATAACTGTTTTTTAAAAGATAAAAAATCGCTTTCTTCTATTTTGCCTGCTTCTATTTCTTTAAAGCTTTCTTTAATTAGTTTAACAGCTTTTTCTTTCTTATCGGGATCTAAGGATACAGCAATATAGTACATATTATCATATTTAGAGAGAATTCCTGTTACACTATAGCATATCTGATTTTCTTCTCTTAATTTATTTACTATTTTACTTTTTAATCCTCCAGCGCATAAAATTTCACTTAATAAAGATAAAGGAGCATGTTTTTCTTTTTCTGTAATATTATCAATATTATATCCAACAACTAAATTAGATTGAGTAAAATTACCATTTTCGCTTATATTAAGTGGTTTTTTTCTGATTTTATTATTTAAATAAACTTTTATTTCATGATTTTTGACACAATAGTTATGAAAATTCTCACCTATTATTTTAACAACTTTTTCCATATCTAAATTACCTATTATATAAATATTACATTTACTACACTCAAAAAAAGTTTTGTAATATTTATATAAATCTTCTTTAGTAATTGCTTCTACTTCTTCTCTTGTTCCTAAAACTGATTTACTTGTGATGGAATCTTTATCCATAAATTCTAATGCTCTTTTAAAAGCGTAATTTGTAGGACGTTCATTTATAGAATCAATATCTGCTAAGATTCTTTTCTTTATTATTTTAAAGGATCTATCGTCAAATTCATTATTAGTTACATTAGGATTTTCTATAATCTCAAAAGGAAATTTTAAAGTGTTTTTTAAGTATTCTGGATCATTTACAAATTCAGGATTAATAAAATCATAAATAAAAGATGATATTACTATATTACCAACTTTACTTGTTATTGCATATAAAAATGATTGGTATAACTCTTCTAGTTTAATTACTATATCTTTTCTTTTCGAATAATTTTTAGAGGAATGAACTAACATATCAACTAAAAAATTTCTTTTAGCAAGATTTTTAATATCAATATTATCATAAAAACTTATTTCCATATGACAATTTTTAAATTTATCGGTTTTAACTGTATAAATATTATATGTATCAAATTCATATTTTTTATATTCCACGTATCTTACACCTCAATCTTAGTATACACAACTTTTTAATAATTAATGTGTTAAAATTAGAATAACATATATTATCAAAAGAAAAAAGGCCAAAATAAAATTATTTTAACCTCGTTTTTATGCTAAGTTATTTTTAATGATTTTTTTATAAATTAAAATTACGTTCTTAGGATTTTTAGAGTTATCAATTTTTTTGGCAGCTGTAATATAATCTAAATAATATGACCCTTTTTCCTTATTATAATTTTTTAATTATATTAGGAATAAAGATTTTTTTATTTCTTGATCAATACAAAATTCTTTAACCATATCTATAAAATTATTACAATTACTAAAATTTTTGCCTATTATTATTTTCTTAACGGCATAATAAGTAGTTTCAAAGCCGTTTCCTAATTAAATTTTACCAGTCTCATTTAAAAGAGGTGCCCATTTTTCTTTCTTTTACAAATCTGTTTATAGTATAAACATTATCTAGTGTAAGTATTGAATTATAATATTGAAGAATATTACCATATATATCTGCAATATCACATATATGATAATTAATTATAACTTCTTTTTTTCTTAGCATACTTTGTAATTTATAATAAGATTTTTTTTCATTATAAATAGATGAATATCTTTTTAAATAATCTAAATATAGTGGATAATACGTTCTAAATAAATTGATTGCTATTAATGTAGTTATGTTTTTTTTATTAAATTAGCCAATATTCTCTTTCTAACGAATTCATATTATCTAAAATATCTAAAAACATCCATTCATTAAGCATCCTATTTAAATTTTTGCATACCATTAGCTAATTTTTTACTGGTAAAATTATCAATAAAATCTTTATAATCACATGTCATAAGTGCTATATTATATAAAGTAAAGTATAAATATTGCAATATATTTTTATCAAAACAATCTATTTTCTTGACGCCATTTAAAGCTAATTCATAAGCAAATGAGCCTTGTGTTCCAACTACTAAGGCATTGTCTATATTTGGTATATTATTTTTATATAAGTTTACTGCATCTGTAACATTACCAGTTGGTGCCATATAAATTGGTGAATATTTAGAAAATGTATCTTCTTGATTGCTTTGATTGTTTTTAATTATTTTCATTGTTTCAGCAATTGCTTCATCAATATCAATATTTAATTTTTCTATGAAACCACCCCAATGTACGTATATAATAGCTTGGTAAAAACTATATGTCAATTTTATATTGTTCTAAATAATTATTTTCTAGAGGTTGCTATTACATTATGAACCAGTTCTTTATATCCATACTATTTTTTTCCTCTAAATTTCTATTTAATTTTGTAATCAATATCAGATAACTTTGCTTGTTTAATTAAGTCTTTGGTTTGCAATTTATGTTGTTTTCCATCTTTTATAAAATAAGTTCTGGATTGATGTCAAGTTTTTAGACACAAAATTTAGAACGGTTTCTGCCTATATTT
>CAOJUX010000034.1 GCA_948444795.1 uncultured Erysipelotrichaceae bacterium
TAATTTACTCATATAAAAACCTCGTTTCTATGTCCAAGAAACGGGGTTCATGTCATTTTAGAAAGTGCTTGTAGTAAAATATAAATAATAATCAATTAAAAAACATATTCTAAAATATTTCTAAAGTTTAATTGATTATTTATTAACATATTTTCACCTGTTTCTTTTTTTATTATATCATATCTTAATTATTTTTGCAAAATAGTTGTTTTTCCCATTATATGGTTTTTGATTTGAACATAATCGGTGGCATATATATTGCCATCATTGTTTATGTCTGCTGCTAGGAGATATGCTCCAGATAGATTAGTTTTGCCCATTATGTGATTTTTTACTTTAACATAATCAGTGGCATATATTTCCCCATCACCATTAACATCACCTTTTATAACAACTGTATAATTATATTCAGTATTATTAAAATATAAAGTAAACTTCATTCCTGTTGCTATTAATCCAGAATTAATTTCTATATTGGAAGAATTTTTAAAACTTTTTAATATTATATTATTGCTCGCAATTTGTTCTTTAATCTTTTTTACGTCTGTCCCTAAAGCAAACCCTATAACATAACCATTTGTTTTCTTTAAACCTAATTTTTGTAAAACTTCACTTTCAGTAATTAAATCTGTACCCCTATTAACTGTAACATTTGTTTCCAAACGCATTTTGCCAGTTCCTATTATAATATCAATATAGACTTTAGCTGTACCAGGATTTATAGCAACTATTTCTGAATTCTCAGTTTTGATAATATTAAGATTTGATACTGATAAAAGATAATTTAAACTAGTGTTAGGATTACTAATTATTGGAGCTTTTACTTTAAAATTTAAGTCCATGCTAATATTTTTCGTATTTGTTATACTGATAATGCCTTTTGATAATGAAGCTTGATTAAGTAAAGCTAAATCATGAAAATCTTTAGCATATCCGCCTGCTCCTAAAAGATTGCTATTATCATGATTATTAAAATAAACATTTACTGGTACTTGGTAAGTATTGTTTATAAGTTGAATACCTATAAAGCCTCCAACATTAGTTTGACCTTCTACTTTACCTTCAGCAAAACTATTTTTAATGCTAGCATTTTGATTAATTCCTATAAAACCTCCAACATTTTTAGATGCTTTTACATTTAAGGAAGAAGAACAATTGTCAATAACTGTGGTATTATTAACATTACCTATAAAGCCTCCTGTTGAACTTAAGCTATTTAAAGATGTTCCTTCATTAGTAACTGTACCACTTTTTAATCTAATATTAGTTAAAGTTATATTTTCAGCAACATTAGCTAAGCCTCCTAAATAGTCTTTTTTATTACCAATTACTGTAATATTTTCAATATTTAAGTTTTCTATTTTAGTATGACTATTAAAAGTTCCTATAAAATTAAATATACCCGTTCCATTGCTTTTTATATTAGATAAAGTCTTGTTGTTACCATCTAAATTACCTTCAAAATTGAGAGAAGGATAGGTACTTATATTGCTAAAATCTATATTAGTAGCTAGTTTATAATATTTGTTAGTAGTATCTATACTCATTAAGTAAAGGAATGTATTAGCATCCTTTATTAAATAAGGACTTTCTTTAGTTCCATTACCATCAAACTCCGTAAACTTAACATTAAAAGTTACGCTGTTTGTGGTTTCACTAGTAACATTAATTGTAATACCAGAATTAGAACCATCTGAGAAAAATATAGTTTGATTGTCAAATGTAGAATTATTTAAATCAATATCTTTACCAAAGGTTTTTCTTTTCATGTTTAAAGGAGCAGCAGATAAGTCTCCTAATCCTTGTCCTAACCCTGTTTCTCCTGGACGAAAAACATATATATGATCATTTCTACCATTATTGCTTCCATCCCCATTACCATTATATTTATTTTGTTCATTAACTCTATAAATTATAATACCACTAGAATCAGCACAATAGCTATCATATGTATTTAGTTTTTCATAGTATTCTACTATAAAGTATTCTTTAGTTATTCCTGGTATTTCAATTTTAATAGCTCTTTTTTCATTTGGGTCAATAAAATTAGGCTTAGATATAGTAATATTTTCAGTTGATTTATTTACTACAGGGATAGAATTATGCCATTTCATAGCTGAACTGAATTCACTTGTAAAATATGTTAAAAATCCTTGAGGATTAGAGCCAATAACACTACCCATTACGTCATAAAAACCTACAGGTTTAGAATTAGAGTTTCCATAACGGTATAAATCACGATAACCTAAAACATGGCCGAATTCATGAATAATTGTTCCATAATTTCCTTTATGAAGAGAATATAAACCTGCTACTTCTGTGTAGTCATCAGCATACAATAAAGTATAAGCATTAACACCTTTTCCTAAAATGGTTTCAGTTATACCTGTGTTTGATGATTCATGAGCCCATAATATGTCGCCCCAATTTATAGTTGTTGGTAAATTTTTTTGACCCTCAACTATAAAAGATATTGCATCTATTTTATTATCTCCATCAGTATCTAAATTAGCAGCAGTTACTCCATATGCTGATACTTGATCTTTTATGTAAGCAACTGCATTATTAATTAGTTCTTTTTCTCTAAGAGCACCTTCAGCTTTGTCTTTATAGCCTATAGGATTTTTAGTATTATATGCTAAATAATATCCTATAGGATGAGCATCTTGATATGATACTACTTTACCATTAACTTTTGGAAAAATCTCTGTTGTAATTGACATTTTTCCATAACTTTCTCTTTCAAAATATTTTTTAAATGATGGTACTTGAATAATTCCTTTTACACTATCCATATCGAATAAAGTATCACTGTTATATATTATATTAGCATTTTTGACGCTTTCTTCATCATCTAAATGATGAATTACATTTTTATCACTATCACTAAATTCTATAAATACAACAATGTTTTTAATATTTCGTACTGCTGCTTTTGTAGTACTAGAAGCTAAAATTTTAGTAGTAGAAGTATTTTCAATTGTACTTATTTTACTAAGTGTTACATTAGATGAACTTATAGATAATAACAAAAAAATGGCTACTAATATTTTAGATAGTCTTTTCATTAGAAACACCCTTCTTTATTTTATAAATTAAAAATACTATAATACCCGTAGTTAAAACTATTATACTACTTAAAACATATATAATTATATTTTGATTTTCACTTTTTGCCTCTGGACATGCTTTAAATTCATTATATAGTTGAATTGTATTTTCAGTTTTTTCATATAAATATTTTTTGATTGTTCCATCCTCTTTTAAAACATTTAAAAGACAGTAATTATCACTATTAAGTTTAGAACAAGTAATTTCTGTTTCGTTAATATTTATTGTATCGTTCTTATTATTATCTCTTTCACTTATTAAATAATCTTTGTTATTTATTTTTATTTGGTTTATTTTATCTTCAATTTTATGATTATCTTTGTTAAATAAATAAAAGCTCTTTTCTCCTTTTTCATTAATACCATATATTAAACTTATATCTTCTTTGGTAAAAATAGTAATTAAATTATTATCTATATTAAGTTCATTATTTGTAAAACCTTCTAAAGTTGGAATACTACTAACATTTCTTATAATTCCTATTTTATCATCTTTATAATTTAAGTATACAAGTGGTGTTTCATCAACATAGGCTTTAATAGTATAAGTTTTTTTGGAACCATTTTCAGCTGTAACAATTATATCGATAGTATTATTTCCAACTGATAATTTTGTTTCACCTAGGCCTGTGATTTTCGCTTTAGAATCTGATGCTTTGCCTTCTATTATTATTTTTTCTGTACTAGCTGGTAAATTTAATGTATACTCAGTTTTATTTTTATCAAATTTAGGAGATAGCTCGCCTATGTTAATACTTAAAGAAGATAAATTATTATCACTAGATTTCTTATCGGCACTTCCTGATGTATTTGGTTTTGATGGTGATGTAATATTTACTGAAACACTGCGAGATCCTGGATTATAAATATTAGCATCAGAATCAGAAAATCCTGTAGCTGGAGTAGCTGTTATTGTTACTTTACCACTTCCACCTGCTGTTACTTTAATGCTAACATAGTTTTGCTCTACCCAAACACTAGATTGAGATAAAGTTCCATTAGATACTGATAAATTTACTCTACCAATACAATCGCCACCAACGCTTATAGTAAAAGAACCATTTGGAGCTACAGAACTAGTTTTAGAGCTCATATTAAAGGATGCAGCATTAACTGTATTAGTCCAAAGTACTATTGTTAGTAAACTAAAAATTATTAACTTTATTTTTTTCATATAAACTTTACTCCTTTTTTCTTATATTTAATTATATATATGAGATAGAAAAATTAGAATTTTGACTAAAATAGTTATTTAATATGGGCAGTAATTATTGTGTAACTATAAGAGTTAATTGTAATGATAATGTTTTCAATTTCACAATACCAGTTCTTACCTTTTTTATAAATGTAACAACTGTTATCCATTATTTTTTCTTTCAAATATTCTACAACATCAATGTTATTTAATCTTAAATTTTTTTGGATTCTTATAATTCCCATATCAGTGGTGTGAATTTTATCAATATTATTTAATAGTTCTTCTTTTGTCATTTTTCGCCTCTTTTGTTATATTATAACAGAAAAAAAACAAAGGCGCTATAAATTCATTTTAGTTTCGTTGTAATTGCTTCCAAAATTCAGATACTTTTAAATATAGTTCGTTGGGATTATCAATATTTACTTCATGGCCTGAAGCGTTAATTAAGTTCACTTGGATATTTTTAATTTTTTTTTTAGTTGTTTTAAACTCTTAATATTAGCTTTATCTTTAGTTCCACACATCAATAAAGTGGGACAATTTATATTTTCTAAATTTTTTACTAAATTAATATTTTGCAGAGAATTAAATAGTCTACAAAAGTCTTGTTTGCTAATACCAATGTTTTTAAATGTAGATTCAGGCATAAATTTAAAAATAATATTCTGAATAGTAAATAACACTTTAGATATTTTATAAGGTGTACCAATTAAAACTAAAGAGTTTACTTTTTCAGGATGCCTTTTAGCATATTCTAAAGCTATTATACCACCCAATGAGAGTCCGCATAAATTTAACTTATCTTGATAATTATTTAAAATATTCTCAAAATTATTGTATAAATTAGAATAAGTTACACTTTTATTATTTAAACAATAAAGATTAGGTATTTCTACTAGAATACCATCATTGTTCAAATGTTTTTGTACATCATTCCATGATTGATTATTTTGACCTAATCCATGAATTAATATATTAATCATTTTTTTGATGTCCTTTTATAAAGAATATAAAAGCGATAATAATTAAAATAATGCCACTTATAACATTAGGTAAGTTACTTCCTTCATTTGGAATATTTAAAATATTGTTACAAAAGGGATTACTAATTATAGTACTTAAACCAAGAAGAATTAAACTTATAGATATTTTATAATATTTATTAATTTTTACAAAAGATATTATTAAGATATCAACCCATAATATACTAAAACAAAAACTGGCAATAATTAAACTGTCTATTAACCAATCACCTTTATTAACATAATTAATAGTTAATAATAATAAATTAGTTAGCATAGTGAAAACTAAAGATACTTTAATTAATTTGCATTTGCTCTTTTTGAATAAAAATGGTAAAGTCGTAATTGTAAAAGAAATAGCTATACTTACTAAAACAATTAAAAACCAGGAAATAGTTTTATTAATTATTAAATTACATATAAAACATACTATTATCCCTATTAAATAACTAATATTTAAAGAATTTATTAACCATTTTTTTATAGTGCGATATTTCTTTATTTCTCTTTTTTCTTCATTTAAAGCTTCATCATCACAGGCCATAAAAAACTCATGTTCACTAATTTTTAAAATACTACATAATTTAGAAATAACAGTTATATCTGGATAACTAATTCCTCTTTCCCATTTAGATATTGTTGTTGGAATAACATATAGCATATTTGCTAATTCCTCTTGTGTTAATTTTGCTTCTTTTCTTTTTTCCACAATATATTTGCCAAAGCTCTTTTTGTCTTGCATATAAATCTCTCCTTTAAAACCATTTTATAAATATTGTTAATTTTAAGCAATGGCTTGTTAGGCTAGTATATTTTTAGAAAAATTTATTTGCAAGTAAATCCTTGAAGTTCTAAAACTTGTTTTAATTCACCATATTTAGTGTCTTTAGTGACACCTAAGCTTGCAAAATAACTACCATCCATACCTGAGTTTAATCTTATTCCTTCTTCTGTACTAGTAACCTTAGACTTTCCTTGCATTTCAATCATTTGAATTAAATTTTCTTTATCTACTAATGATACCCCTGTTAAATTAATATCTACAGTTATATCTATATCTTTTATTTTATCTTTTTGAAGACTAATTTCAAGTGTAGATTTAGATGGGTATTCATACATAGTTCCAATGGTGTTACAAGTTAAATAAGAAACTCCTTTAGTATCTATAACGGCTGATATGGCAATTATTAGAATAATTACCATTATAACATGTCTTATTTTCATTTAATGCCTCCTATTTAATTTCTTTTAAAATTTCTTCTTCACTAGTTGCTCCCACAAAAGTTTTGATTATTTCACCATTTTTCAATATAAAAATCGTAGGAGTAGCTTCTATATTATATTTGCTAGCAGTTTCTTTAGCTTCTGTTTCATTAGTATTTAATATGGCAACTTTAATATCATTGTTGTTTTTAGCAAGACTTATTAAGGTTGGAATCATAGTTAAACATGGAGGGCACATATTTGATGAAAACTCTAAAACTACAGGTTTATCTGACTCTAATACTTCCTCTTGAAAATTAGTATCGGTTACTTTTATAATTCCTACTTCTTGTAATTCAGAATCTGTGGTTTCAGCGCTGTCTTTAAAATAGTAAAAAAATGTTATAGCACATAAAGCTAAGATGAAAATAGTGAATTCTACTATTATTTTAATTTTTTTCTTGTCCATAATTCTATTCTCCTATCTAATTATTCCTAAAATACCATTGTATATATTCCATAAACCACTAAGTATTAAAATACTGCCTGCGATTTTGTTTATGATATTATAGTGTTTTTTTATAAAATCAAAGGTCTTTTTTATTTTTTCAATAAATATAGTTGTCATAATAAAAGGAATAGCTAAACCTAAAGAATATAAAAATAGTAATAAAGCTCCTTTTATGATAATGCCTGTTGTACTAGCTAATATGAGGGCTGATGATAAAAATGCTCCTACACAAGGTGTCCATGATAAAGAAAATATAATACCAAAAAATATTGAACTAAATAAATTTAATTCTTTTTTATCTTGTTTAATACCACCAGACTTATTTAAAAACTTGATGATAATTAAACCCATATAGTTTAGACCAATTATAATTAAAAATAAGCCTAAAATAATATTAATATAGCTTGAATATTCATGAACTAATTTGCCTAAAGAACTAGCAAATATTCCCAATAATATAAAGATTAGACTAAACCCTGAGGTAAAACCTATAGCATTAATAATTGATTTCTTAACATTTTTACTTTCTATTCCAAAATAAGATATGTATATAGGAATGACTGGTAATATGCAAGGTGATATAAAAGAGGCTAAACCCTCAATAAATGTTATAATATATTCCATCTAACTACTCCTTATTAATTAATATCTAAATTTATATATTTTTATTATAACACTAAAAAAAGGAAACTGCTATAATATTCAACTCTTATTAGAAGAATAAATTATTATTTCCTATTTTTAATTAAATTATTTTTGAGTACAATGACACTCAGGATTTTCACATGTACAATTAATATTATAGCCACTAGCACATTCATCAGTACAAGTACATTTCCATCTTTTTAAAGTTGGAAAAATTGTACTACAATGCTCTTTCATTTCTTCATAAGTCACTCCAGTTTGGGAACTATACTTTGAACAAATATCTATATATTCTTCCATTGTAACTTTGTTAACAAACTCTCCTGATTCATAGCAATATTTGCAATAATCCATATTAATGCTTCCATCTTTATTAGTGCCTAATTGTTCATTTGAGGTTATAGGTATACTACAACTTTGACATATTTTATTTTCCATTTTAATTCTCCAATTATTATATTTTTACTTTTTATTTATATTAGCTTCTTCTTGCCATTTAGCTAATATCTTATTTATTTTATCATCTGTTATTAAATATTTTGTATAGCCAGCATTACATAATTCTCTATAGCTTTTTAATACTTCTGTAGGAATATCACTTTTCTTTTGAATTCCATATTTAGGTGCTAATAAACATATATTGATTTCTGACACAAGTTCATTAATGACGTCTTCTAGACTCATTAAACTATTTTTTGTTACATATTCTAAAAATTCTGAAAAACTGATATTATTTGGTGCAATAGAAAAAGTATTATTTGCCAAACTTATTTCAGCAATATTTAATGCTCTTCTTTCTTGGTATGGTTTACCAACAATTAAGAAGCTTTTAGGAGACAATCCTATTCCTGCTAATACTTTAAGACTGTAATTAAAATTTTCATAGGTATTAGTAGCTTCTGTCTCTATTAAAATCTTTTCTTCTGGAACACCTGCTTCCATAGCAATTCTTTTAAATATCTCAGCTTCTGTTTTATTAATAATTCCTTCTGTACCTTTACCACAATTGCCTGTAAAAATAATATATTCTCCATATCCTTTATGGTATAGTTCGGCACATTGTTTAGGAACAGTGTCAAGAATACTTCCTAGACCCATGATACATTCTGATTTTATAGGTTCATTTTTTAAGCAAAGATAATTCCATAAGTTTTCAATATTACTTTTAGTTTTTTCATCCATAATTTATACCTCTAATATATTATAGCATAAAAAAAGTAAACCTGTTTAAAAATTAGGTTTACTAATATATTTATACATAATTATTTTACTTTATTTTCTATTTCAATTAAACGACCATATTCGAAAACATAAGATAAACTAAATAAAAATAATATTTCTACAATATCAAATAATTCAAAATCTATATTTGTTTCGGCAGTTAGAAGATTATTAAAAATCATTCCTCCTATAGTTGGTAATATTATTGCGACAATCATAAGCCAAGCCATCTTTTTTATGTGATTAACATTTTCTAAAGTAAATGGAGTTTCACCTAAATATAGGTTTTTAAATAGATTATTTAAATGTTTTAGGATTAGAGATATTAAATATACAGTTATAAGTAAGGTTAAAAATGCTACTTCTATATATCCAATTATTAGAGTTTTAGAATTGTTGTTTAATACATTTATAATATGATTATTTATTAATTCTTTAGATTCATCAAATAGAGTAATACCATTTATTTTTAAAACTATTTTATCTTGTTCTTCTACTAGACTAATATTGTCATTACCTTTAATAGAAATTTCATTATCTTTAATATCTATTTTATTAATTAAATAAGGGAAAAATAGCATACTTATAATTATTACTGGCAAACAAACAAGGCAAATAATTCTAACTATTTTAGCAACAAGAGAAATAAATTTGCTTATTCCTTTCATTTTGCTTTGCTGTTCCTTTTTTAAAGTTGTTACTTGAAGACGAACATCTTCATTTAAAGATTCCATATCGGTAATGTAATCATTAACTAAATCATTAATCTTGCAATGAAATATTTTGCATAATTCTAATAAGTTGTTCATTTCTGGATAAGCATCGCCTGTTTCCCATTTGGATACACTTTGGCGTGAAACATTTAATTTCTCAGCAAGTTCCTCTTGTGATAGTTTTTTTAATTTTCTTATTTTTTTTAAATTATCTCCGAATTTCATTAGAATTCTCCTTTTCATATATTTATTATATTAAATTCTAATTTAAAAACTAGCAACTTTCAGTTGCATTTTATTTTTTTATTTATTTTAACTCTAAGACTTTTTTGGCATAAGAACAAGTTGCAATAAGCTTTTTCTTATATTTCAAAGCATTTTCCTGAACACAATTTACAAGATTTCTAGCAATTCCTTGGCCTTGATATTCGCTTTTTACTACTGTATGTATAATATTCCAGGTATCTTCTTGCTCTTTAAATAAACAAGTTCCTATTTCATTTTCGTTATTATAAACTACCGCTCTATTTTCTTCTTTTAGAAATTTAATTTGAAACATTTGCTTTCCTACTTTCTATTATATTAAAATTCCTTTTTTATAATTTTTTTGTTTTATTTTTTTTCAAACATTTCAGGTCCTACCCCACAAACAGGGCATTGATAATTTTCAGGTAAAGTATCGCCATAATAAATATACCCACAGATTGTACAAACCCAAGTAGTTTTGCCATTTTCAGTTTTTATTTTTAATAGTTCATCTTTATGCTCTTGATAATAATTATAACTCATTGCTGGTTCTTCTTTGTAAACATCTGCTTCAATTAAACGGCCTATAAAAAGAGTATGTGTTTCATTAGAAATGGCATCTATTTTCTCACAAATCATATAACCTAAAGAATCTTCAATAATTGGTAAATCCATAATTTCATTTGTTGGGATATTTTCAAATTTATTTATATCACGCATGGAATTTAAGCCAAAAGTTTTAATAATATCAACATTAACGTCTAAACCTAATACTGATAAAGCAAATGAATTATTCTTCTTCATTAAATCATGTGTATAATTATTTTTCATTACAGCAACTGCAATAAGTGGATTATCAGTTGCGCTTATTTGAGATACAGCATCAACCATACAGCCTCCACCTTTAGTTGTTAAAACATACATTCCTTGAGTTATTTTTCGAGTTATTTTTTTGTTTTTCATCTTTTCTCTCCTTTTATAAATTAATGTTAATACTTTTTTAATAATTCTAATTTAATTTTATCCAAGTTAGCATTCCTTTTTTGTTAATATGAAAAGGGTTTAGTTTTACAATTTTATCTATAAAAATTAATGTAGCATAATTACTGTTTTTCTTGGCTAACCAAAATTTTTCATCTACACATAAATGTTCATTATAATTAAATTTTATTTCATCTATAGAAGTTTTACTTAAATCAAAAAATAATATGTCTTTTATCAAAAAATAGGCTAGTATATCTCCACTAGATTTTTTTATAATAACAAGATCATCTTTAGATATTTTATTATAAGGAGATATCTTGTTTTTACTAAATCTAGATTCAATTGTTTTCTTTCCATTTATAAGTTAAATATGGTTCTGTAAAAACTCCAAGATGCATGGTATGGATTTTAATTTCTAATAGTTCTTTATCTGTTAATTGCTGTTCTAAATTTTTAATTATTTCTTTATACATAATAATAACCTTTTAATTGTTTAGCATTTATTTCTTTATTAAATATTTTTTTATAGCATTTATAACTTCATCGTGAACTTTGCCGTTACTTATTATTGCTCCATTGATACTTTTATCATATCTTTGTTCATTGCCAAAAATATCAGTTACTTTGCCTCCTGCTTCTTCTACTATTACTTTGACGGCAGCAATGTCACAATTTTTGTGTTTTGTACCAGGAAAGATTGCTAAAATAAATTCTCCACTGGCAACGCTTAGGCATGCTCTAATTATACTTCCTAAGCCAATAAAATAAGTTTTCTTGCCTAGTTCTTGAATTAGAGGAAAGATATTATATTCTGCTCCTGGCCACATATCATAATGTGAAACACTTCTCATGTCTTCTAAATCATAGTTGTTTACGCTTATTTTCTCACCATTTTGGTAAGCTCCTGCACCTTTAATTGCAGAATATAAATTATTTGTGAATGGGTCATATATTACACCAATAGTTGAGATGCCATCAATTACTAATGCTAATGAAAAAACTGCTACTGGAATGTGCCTAGCATACATTGCAGTTCCATCAACAGGGTCGCATACCCAAACATATTTGCTTTCGCCAAATTGTTCTTCTTCGCCATCTACTGAATGTGTAGGATAGGTTTCTTTAACCCTTTTTATTAAATAAGAATTTATTTCTGTATCAGCTAAAGTTACAATTGTTTTATCTCCTTTATAAGAAGATATATCTTTTTTATTAAAATAATTAAGCATTATTTTTCCAGCTTGTATTGCTATTTCTTGAGCAAATTTTAAATAACTATCGTAATCATTCATTTTATAATTCTCTCTTTCTTATCTATTTTTCTTGACTATAAATATTTTCACACGATTTACAACTAATTTTCATTTCATAATTATCTACTTTTTTATCTAATATTGTAATTAGAGGTTCATTGTCTTTAGGACAACATAATCTATTTTTGATAATAATTAATTCATCTTTACAATCTATACCTTTTTTACTATCAATAAAATCTATTAATATACTTCCAGTACTGCCACAGTGACATTTGTATTTTAATTCTAATCTATCATATGTTTGATAGCATAAATACCCTATATTTTCATTACAGTTATTACAATACATCCAACCACCATAATTAGTAGCTAACCTTGTATTTATTAATTCTTTATTTTTTAATACTCTTGCCATAATTAAATCTCCTTATTAATATTTTTAAACTTAATACTAATTACTTATTTGTAATATTATATCATGAAAAAAGCAAATCTTCTATTACTTAGATTTGCCTTATAAAAAATTATTTTATAATGATATATTTTTAAAATAATAATCTCTTGTAAAATTTATTAAGCTAATACTTTTTTATTAGTTTGGAAATTAAGGCTTTACAAGTATTCATTTGAATACAAGCATAAAAATTATTTGTTGTTTCTTTACCTTTTCCAATTGTTGTAGCATTATTTGCATCTTCCTCTGTTTCCCAAAGTACAAAATCAGTCCATATATCTCCTTGTAAGTAATGTTCCCATGAAATAAATCCCTTTGCTTTAGAAATTATTTCGTCATGTAACTTTTTCGTTAACTCCATGAATTGTTCTTCACTTACACCTTTTTTTAGTTTATATGAAAATATCCATGCGGTTTTATTCATTATTTTCCATCCTCTCTAATAATACTTACTAAATATTTTTATTATTTTATCTAAATCAAAACCATGCTTTAACATTTCAATTTTTCTTTTTTCATACATCTGTATAAATAATCTCCCTTGTTTCTATTATAATAATTTAGATCTCTAATTCTAGACGTTCATTTTTTATATATTTAAGATATTTCATTAACAGTTTCCACATTTCTTTTCCTAAAAAGTACATAGTTAACCCCATTATTATTGATAAAGCTAAACTAATAAAAGGGTTTATTTCCACACTTCCTATTTCAAATATAACAAATGCTAACTCAAATTTAAATAAATAGCTTAATACTTTTATTAAACCTATTAATGGAACAATAATGCTACAAATTATAAATGTGGGAGCAATAATCCCTAAAATTGGAATAATAATAATTCCTGAAAAAAATGTCCCTAAATAAAAAAGTATAGACTTAATTACTAATTTATTAGAATATTTAATTGCTTTTAATACATTTTCTTCAAACTTTTCTTGATAATCTTTATTATCTACTCTTTCACCACTTAATAAATCATTTATTGTTATATTTAGTTCCTTACATAAAGGTTGCATTAATGATATATCTGGAAGCCCTTTGCCATTCTCCCATTTGGAAATAGCTCGATCTGTAACTCCTATTTTATCCGCTAAATCTAGTTGAGACATATTTTTTTCTTTACGAAGTTTTAAAATAAATTTGCCAATTTTTTCTTGATTCATATTCTTTTTCTCCTTTCGTAAATTAATTATAATCTATATCCTTTTAGATTGCACCAAACGAATCGTAGAGTTATTATTTTAGTTCCCATTTTTATTAGTTTTGACTTTAGACTTTGTTTATTTTTCTAATTTTTTATTTAAACAAGGTCTTTCTCGAATATTATCTTACCTAAAATTATAATTTAACTTGCTCTAATATTTAATAACTTTTTTACAGCTTCATATTTTCTATCTTCATCTTCTAATTCTATCAGCATCTATTTTAACGCTTTTCTCTGATCTTCATTATTAGTCGCTCTAGTAATGTCTAAATAATAACCAAGTAATGACTTTAGCGTTTCAAAAAAGCATCTGTTATATTCATTATTTTTTGTCATGGTATTTATTCCCCATTCAGTAAAATCTTCATCTTGTAATATAAAATCTGTCGGAAATTGACCTAATTACATTTTTTTAAAATATTGCACATTTGCAATAACATACCAGACTTAAATGTATCACCCCAAGATACCATTGCATTGAAAAAAGTTCTTCTATCAGCATATTTGAACCAATCATTCTCTTCAACGTCCTGTGGTAATATATTTAAAAAATCGCCAGGAACATATTCTGGTTGTTCTATATCCATTGAATATGGTAAATGATTAGCAAATCCGTATACCATTGATGTAAATAATGACAATGATGGATTTGTATAGTCTTTTCTATAATAACTTGTTTGAATATAATTTAACCAAGCATTTTCGTATTCATTTAATGATGTATCTTGAATTCTTTTTATTAAATTGCTCATGCTATTTATCTCCCCTTTTTAGTATTATATAATACTTTAAATAATTATTCATGTTTTTCCCCTAATAAAAATTATTGTTATAATAACGCATAAATAGGCTCATGCCAAATATTTTGGCTTATTTTATTAGTTCAAGAGTTAAATACGATTTTTTAAATATAATTTTTGAGCAGAACTTTTAATCGTTCTACTCTTCAGGAAGCTATTAATTTTTGGTTCATTTAATTTTATCCAATTTTGATTAAAATAAATTAAAGAATAAATATAAAAGTTTAAAATTTTGCTACCTAAATGCTCCCCGAAAATTCAAAAATAATCTCTTATAGAAATTGACTATCTAAGTTTTGTCAATACTAAATTTATAAAAATATTATACCACGACTAAAATCACGAAAATAGGCATTTTTTTAAAATTTTCGTGTATTATAGTGATATATGTGATAAAATGAATTTGTTAATTTATTTTGAATGTTGTATTCTTTTTGCACATTGTATATAACATTCTTAATATTTTTGTTGAACACGCAGTTAGGCTTTCATAGTAATGTTTGCCTTCTGCTTTTTTTGTTAAATAATAATTATATACTGGGTGATTAGGACATTGATGACCTAACTTAACTACCATTTGACTAATATTAAATAATATCCATCTTGCATATTTGTTTCCTCGTTTAGAAATTGTTCCATGAACATTAATACTTTTTCCAGATTGTATAATGGTTGGATCTAAACCACAAAAAGCAATTAATTGTTTATGATTATCAAATCTTGTTATATCCCCAAGTTCTCCAAGTAATTCAGTTGTTAGTACTTCTCCAATACCATAAAATGAATTGATAATATCAAAATATGGAGATTGTTTTGCTGTTTCAATCATCTTGTCTTTTAGTTCATTTATTGTCTTAATGTTTTCTTGTAAAATACTTGCCATATCTGATAAGTTTTTAACATCTGAATGATCTTTATCTGCTCCTGGATAAGAATTAAGGGAAATCTCTTTAATTTTATTTGCTAATCTTTTATAGTAATAGTCATGTCTTGAATTGGTTTTATATAAGTTGTTATATAATGCATCAATTCTTTTTTCTTTAACAATATAAGCATGAGGAAATGTTTTTATGAAGTTCAATGCTGTTTCTTCATAAATTCTACTGCCTTTGAATATTTCTTCAAACTCTGGAAAACAAATATTAATTAGTCTTTTATATCTATTTTTACAACTAACATTTAATTGTGTTAGATAAAAATATTGCCTTGTCAATGCTTTTAAATTGGCATATAAATCTTTCTTTGATAAATCGTGATATTCCACTTCATTAACAAAAAACAACTTGGCTAATCTCATACAATCTTTTGTATCTGTTTTCGTTTTCCTTAAAGTATCATAATTATTTTTAGTAGTTAAACTATTGATTACCAAAGTATTAAAATTATTCTCTTTAAAATATCTTTCTACTGGCAAATGATAGATTCCTGTTGATTCCATAAATATTGTTAAATCCTCTAATTTAAAACTATTAATCTGATTTTTCAAATCATCAAAATCTTTTAAATTATGTTTAATTTCTTTTGGTTCGATTAATACTTCTCCATACTCTGTAGATAACATCACCATACTTTTTCCTTTAGCAACATCTATACTTAATACTGCCTTCATTACTTACTCCTTTCTGAATTTAAGTCTTCTGTTTCCACCATTATTTCATCAAGCTTGTTATATAGATTCTTTGACCTCACTATCTTAAACTAAATTAATAATAGAAATAAAAGTTGAACTGTCAATTTGTTAGATTCTTTGACCTCTGTAATTTGCCGTTCTCACTTAAACTCTTGGTAAATAATTTAACATAAAAAAATAAGATATAAATATTAAATTATTTACATCTTAAAGTATACTTGTAATTTGTAATTATCTATGACTTATATAATTTAATGTTTTAGTTGTTAACGGTTTGAATATCAAATATATAATATATCCAATGCTTCCACCTATGACATTAGTTATTAAATCCGTTATATCTGATGATCTAAACCCATTTATTAAAGGCTGTAATAACTCAATTCCTAGACTTAATAAAAAAGTATAAAAAACAACTTTTAATAGACTAGTATTTTCTTTTTTTACTAAAGGCATTAAAAAGCCAAAAGGAATTGTCATTATCACA
>CAOJUX010000035.1 GCA_948444795.1 uncultured Erysipelotrichaceae bacterium
GCAGCCAAGTGAGAATTACTCTTAAAAAAAGAGTTTTTTTATTGTCTTTAAAGCTTATTTTTATTATAATATAGTTAGGAGAATTAAATATGAAAATTGGAATAGATATTGATGATACTACTTTTTTAACTATTAAATCAATGCTAAAATATGCAGATAAATATCAAGAGGAGATAACAGGAAAAGCAAGAAAAAATGATAGTTTAGGGCTTGTTACTAATAGATATTATTTAAAAGTTTTGTATGGTTGGGATGATCAAACAAAATTTACTTTTTTTAATAAATATTATAAAAGTGTTTTAGAGGAATGTGAATTGATTCCTAATGCAAATAAGGTTATTAATAAACTTAAAGATGATGGAAATAAAATATATTTTATAACTGCGAGACTCATGAATATAGATGGTTGTGATACTAAAAATATTACTAAAGAAAGTTTAAGAAAATTTGGAATAAATTATGATGAATTATATTTAGGAGTAAAAGATAAATTAACTTTTTGTAAAGATAATAATATTGATTTATTGATTGAGGATAGTTATGAGACTTGTTTAGAATTAATTAATAATGGAGTAAAAGCAATGTTAATGACAACAAAAATGAATGAAAATATAGATGCTAAAGATATTCCAAGGGTTTCTAGTTGGATAGAAATATATGATTTAATAAAAAATATTTAATTTATAATAATTTGATAAAAGAAGCTAAATTAGCTTCTTTTGTTTAATTGTTTTTTATAATTTTAATTAAATTATGATTTTTAAATGTATAAAATTTGTTACATATTCTATTTATTTTTTCATTATGAGTAACAATTATTAATGTTTTATTTTTAAAATATTTTAAAATGAAATTTACTACTATTTCTTCAGTGTGTTTATCTAAATTGGAAGTTGGTTCATCTAAAATATAAATATTTTTGTCTATTAAATAACTTCTTAAAATATTTATTCTTCTTTTTTGTCCAGTAGATAGTTTTAGTCCTTTTTCGCCAATTATAGTATAAATTCCATCTTCAAATAATAATATTTCATTTAATTCTAATTCTTTTAAATAGTTTATAATTTTTTCATCTGAAATTTTTTTATCTAAACATAAATTATCTTTTATAGACATGTTAAATAATTCAATTTCTTGACTTACAGTTCCTATATCTAATTTTACTTCATTTATATTTTTGTCATCAATAAAAACTTGCCCTTTATAAGAATTTTTACTAATTCCATATTATAAAGAAAATATAAGTGTGTTTTTTATTAAATTGATTATTCCAATTTATTTTCCATAATATTCTATCATATTTCTAAATATATTAAAACTCAAGCTATGAAAGTTCGAGTATCAATCAAATTTGGTGGAGTAGAGGAGTTATGCTCCAAAGTAATTGGAAGTAATAACAGAATATTAGAATTACCATTAAAAATTGAATACATAGAGAATTATTGTATTGGTAGTAGTATAAAAAAAGAAGATTTAATTAAAACTTTAATTTGGATAGTGTTAAAGTTATCTATTATATATAATTGTCTATCTAAGTAGAAAAATTAGCAGTAACTTACTTTCTTTTGATAAGGCACTATTATTAGTGCTTTTTGTATGTTATAATTTATAATAAGGTATGTTAACTATTTTTTATTGGAGGCATATAATGGATAATATTTTAGAAATAAATAAATTAAAAAAGCAATATAGGGATAATTTAGTTTTAAATGGTATTGATTTACATATTAAAAGGGGGGCTATTTATGGTCTTATAGGTAAAAATGGTGTTGGTAAAACAACTATTATTCGAATTATCTGTGGTTTGCAAGAGCCTACAAATGGTAAGTATTTAATTAACAATATTGATTTTAATAATACAGCAATTTTAAATGAAAGGAAAAAAATGGGAGCTATTATAGAAACTCCATCTGTTTATAAAAATTTAACAGCAAAAGAAAATTTAATTTTGCAATATAATTTAATAGGAAAGAAAAACTATGATAATATAGAAAACTTATTAAAACTTGTGGGATTAGAAAATACAGGTAATAAAAAAGTAGAAAATTTTTCTTTAGGAATGAAACAAAGGTTAGGAATTGCAATTACTTTGGTTTCTGATCCTGAATTACTTATTTTAGATGAGCCTATTAATGGATTAGATCCAAAGGGTATAATAGAAATGCGAGAATTAATATTGAAATTAAATAAAAAAGGAATAACCTTTTTAATTTCTAGTCATTATCTTGATGAATTATCTAAAATTGCTACACATTATGGGTTTATAAATAATGGAAAAATTATTAAAGAAATTAATTCAAATGAATTAAAAGATTTGTTACAAAAAAGAACTGAAATTAAATTAAATAAAATTAATGAAGCTGAATTATATTTTAAAGAACAAAATATGTCCTATAAATTGGAAAATGATAAAATTGTTATTTTTAATAAGGTAAATATATCTAAAATCATTATTGATTTAGCAAAAAGAAATTGTTATGTTGATGAAATTTATAATAAAAATGAAACTTTAGAAGAATACTATATGAATTTAATAGGAGGTACTGATAATGTTTGATTTACTTAAATTAAATTTAAATCGCTTGAAAAAAAGTTCTGTATTTTGGATTATTTTTATAATAATAGTAATTTTTCCTTTTCTTTTATTTTTTAGTCAATATAATGATAGAAATACGATTTTTATGGAAGAAGATTTATTTATTATTATGTATTTTATTGGTATTGCAATTTCTATATTTACAAGTTTATTTGTTGGAACTGATTTTTCTGATGGTACGATTCGCAATAAAATTATAATTGGTAAAAGAAGAGTTATAATTTATTTTTCAAATTTAATTACTAGTGTGTTTGTAGGTTTAATTTATTTTTTATTATATTTCTTTATTGTATTAATAGTTGGAAATTTTCTTTTTAGCTCTTTAAATATTCCTAGTGAAGTACTTCTTTATTTATTTTTTGACTGTATATTTATAATAGCTGTTTTATCTTCAATATTTACATTTATATCAATGTTAATTCCTAATAAAACTTATTCAGCTGTGGCCTCTATATTATTAATTTTTTGGTTAATTGTATTTGGTGCTATTATACAGCAAAAATTAATATCTGCAACTGGATTTGAAAAAGAAATATATCAGTTTCTCTATGATATTTTACCTACAGGACAAGGATTACAAATTGCTAGTTTAAAAGCTATAAATTATAAAATATTTCCTATTTATTCTTTTTTATTAATGTTGATGATTAATTTTTTAGGAATATTAAAATTTAATAAGAAAGAATTAAAATAATATTTTTAATCAGACATAAAAGTTTGATTTTTTTATACTAAAATTAGTATTTTTGTAAAAAATAGGATGTAAACAGGAGGTAAAATTGCTATAAAATAAAAAAATGCCCTAAAATAGGGCGATAAATCAAATTTGGTGGAGTAGAGGGGAGTTGAACCCCTGTCCAATATGTCCTATTATACAATATCTACAAGTTTAGCTTGATTTTAATTTCAGTATGATACTGGCTCAAGACCAACCTATATATACTTGAAGTTTAGTAAAAAATTCTTTCTTTTATCCTAAACAAATAAAAGAGTATATCTTATATATATGAACCCCTAATTACACTATAAGCAATATAAATAGAAGCTTGCTTGTAACCTTAATTAATTAGGCAAATACTGCGTTAGCAGGATTGAAAGCAAAAGAATTTTCATTCTTGTCATTTAATTTTAATTGAAGACTTAAGGTGTCACTCCCACTTGCAATCATATATAGTAACACATGTCGAAACCATAAGCTACCCCATGTAATAGCATTATATCATAGAAGTAAAAAAAAAAGAAGTATTTTCTACTTCATGAAAGCAATAGCAATTATTACGCCAATATTTAATATGCCATATAATAGTATAGCTACATTGATATAGGCAGCACGACTTGATGTTTTAATATCTGGTACCTCCTCAGTGATTGCTGGTAAATTTTTATTCTTAAGCTCTAAAACCATACCTTTACCTTTGGAATCTCCTAATTCTTTTGTTATGGCAAAATATTCATCTAATTTTTCATTTACTGTTTTACCAATTAGAGAATCTTTAGGAAGACTGGCAATTAAAACTTCAATATTACCTAATAAACTTTTATTATCTTCTGTTAGAGTAGAGATAGAATCTTTAGCACTAAAATAAAGTTCCATATAAGCACTAATTTGTTTTTCTAATTCTTCTTTATTTATAAGAATATTATCAAAAGCTTTTTGATTTAATAGAGAAATGAAACCAAATAAAGTATTACAAGATTTATTAATTCTAATAACGTTAATAAAGTCATTAGGACTAACATTCCAAGCATTACCTGGTAGAGTTCTTAAATCAAAAGTAAGAGTTTCAGTAATGATACCCTCAGCAGTTTGATAAGCTAAAACATTATCTTCACAAGTTAATCCTTGTAGGTTAGGATAAAATTCTAAAGTTTGTCTAAAGATAAAATCATTAACATTTATAATTTTACTTGCTCCTAAATCTGTATCACTCATAATATCATCCTCCAATTATTCTAATTGTATCAAAAAAAAACTAAAAAAACAACACTAAAACTAAACAAATAAAAAAATATGTAGTATAATATTTTTACGGAGATTTTTATGAAAAAAATAGATAAAAAATTTGTAATAGATTTAAGTAAAAAGAAAAATGAACCAGAATGGATGCTAAAATTTAGATTAAAAGCTCTAGATAAATTTAATGAGCTTGATAATCCTACTTTTGGTCCTAAGTTAAATATAGATTTTGATAAAATTACTTATTATAAAGAAAAAAGGCAAGATATTACTGATGATTGGAATAAGGTTTCTGAGGATATTCGTGGAACGTTTTGTGATTTGGGTGTTATAAAGGCTGAACAAGATTATCTATATGGAGTTACTAATCAATATGAAAGTGAAGTCGTTTATCATAATATTAAAGATAAAGATAGCGAAGTTATTTTTACAAGTACTGATTTGGCATTGCAAAAATATCCAGAACTTTTTCAAAAGTATTTTAATAATTTAGTTAAGTTTACTGAAAATAAATATACAGCTTTAAATGGTGCTTTTTGGAGTGGAGGCTCTTTTATTTATATACCAAAAGGAGTTAAGTTAGATAGGCCTTTACAAAGTTATTTTCGTATTGATACAGAGAATTTAGGGCAATTTGAAAGAACGATTATAATTGTGGATGATGATGCTCAGTTAGAATATATTGAAGGGTGTACTGCTAAAAGTTATTCTTCAACTAGTTTACATGCAGGAGTAGTAGAAATATATGTTGGTAAAAATGCTAAATGTAAGTATTCTACAATTCAAAATTGGAGTAAAGATGTTTATAATTTAGTAACTAAAAGAGCAATTGTAGAAGAAGGGGGAGTTATGCAGTGGATTGATGGAAATATCGGTTCAGGTATAACAATGAAATATCCTTCGTGTATTTTAAAGGGCGATAATTCAGTAGGTAATTCAATTAGTATTGCTTATGCTAGTGAAGGGCAAGTTATTGATGCTGGTGCAAAAATGATTCATATTGGCAAAAATACTAAAAGTAATATCGTTAGTAAATCTATATCATTAAATGGAGGAGTAAGCAATTATAGGGGAACTACTAGAATTAATAAATCAGCTGTAAATTCGAAAGCGACAATTAGGTGTGATACAATTATTTTGGATGAGTTAAGTAAAAGTGATACAATTCCTAATAATATTTTAGGTAATAATAGTTCAGTTATCGAACATGAGGCAACAATTTCAAAGGTTAATAAAGAGAAACTATTTTATTTAATGAGTAAAGGCCTTAGTGAAGATTTAGCAAAAGAATTATTGGTAATGGGTTTTATTAAAGATTTTAAACATGAATTACCTTTGGAATATGCAGTGGAACTTAATAGATTATTAAAAAGTTTTTAAATTTGTTCTTTTTTAATATTTATTAAGTTAAAATAGGTATATTTATTAGCTGATTTATATTGTTTTGCTTAGATGATAAGCAAAAAATTGCATTTTGACTCTTGTATTTATACATGATATATTTCCTTTTGAAAGGAGGTAATTCATGAATAATGTTACATTAGTTGGAAGACTTACTCACGAACCAGAAGTTAAAGAAATTAACGATGGAACTAAAAGAACAGTTATTAATGTTGCTGTTTCAAGAGATTATCGGAATAGTGATGGTATATATGAAACAGATTTTATAAAATGTGTGTTATGGAATGGAATAGCAAGTGCTACTAAAGATTATTGTCATAAAGGTGATGTAGTTGGAATTAAAGGTAAATTGCAAACAAGAACTTATGAAAATGAGAATAAAGAGAAAAAACATATTTTAGAAGTTATCGTAGATAAAGTTACGTTTATTTCTTCAGCAACTCTAAAAAATGCTTGATTTTTTACTCAATATTATTGATAATAAATAAAAAACAGTTGGTAATTTTTACCATAGGTGAAAAAATTACAAATACTAAGCAACTAAAGTTATAATTCTGTATTAGATGCGAGGGTGATGGGATGTTAAACGGAAGTAGGCTAAGAGAGGTTAGAAAAGCAAAGGGTTTAACACAAACAGAATTAGGGGATTTAATCGGTGTTGGCAAATCTGCTATATGCTGTTATGAAAAAGAAACACGAAATCCCACTTTGGAAGCAGTAATTGAAATGATACATGTTTTTGGAGTAAGTGCTGATTATCTTTTAGGCGCCGACTTTTTAATAAAAACAATTGATAAAGATTGTAATGAATCTTTTGTGCCAATGACAAAGGAAGAAATTATTTTTATTGAAGAGTTGAAGAAGAATAAAATGGTATATGATATTTTGCTTCATGATCCTAAAAGAGGTGCAGACCTAATTAAAAAAGAAATTGGCTAAATTTAGTTTTAGCTGATTTTTTTTAGCATATAATTTTTGTAGGTGAAAGTATGAAAAAATATTATCAGTTTTTTGGTTTAGTATTAATTATGGTATTTAGTTTTTATTATACTGAACAGATTGCTACAATAGTTTTAAATAAAAATCCTTTGATGCAAATGATTAAAGAAGAAGCGAGGAATTATAATGTTTCAAGTGTTAATGCTTTAATTGATGGTAATTATATAGTTCCAGGATTAAAAGGGTTAGAGGTTAATTTAAGAGATTCTTTTTATAATATGAAAGAAAGTAATGTATTTAGTGAATATTTTTTAGTATTTGATGAAGTAAAACCAGAAATATCATTAAATGATAATAAGGATAAAATAATTAGACAGGGTAATTACAAGAAGAAAATGGTTAGTTTAATACTAGAAAGTGAAGGAGAAATAAGTGAGTATTTAAAAAGTAAAAATATTAAGGCTTCTTTACTTAGTAATCTTAGTAATTATGTAGCTAATGGTTATTTTGAGGCTATTAATAATGAAGTAAGTGGTTTTAAGTCTTTGGAAAATTCTTTGAATCTTAATAAAGAAAATAAAAATATTTGTATTTTAAATGATAATAATAAGGATATATGTTTAAAAAATAATAAATATTTAGTTGATCCAGGACTAAAGCTTAATAGTAGTAATATAATAGATGTAAAAAATAATATTTTAAGTGGGAGTATTATTTTAATTAAAAATAGTGCTAAATTAAGTGATATTATGTTAATCTTAAAAGAGATTAATTATAAAGATTTGGAGATTGTTTTTTTAAGTGATTTGATTAAGGAAGATAATAATTAAAAAAGACTAGAATTAATGTCTAATATTTGATAAAATTATGGTACATAATTATAAGAGGGTGTTAGACAATGTTTGAAGATAAAAGCAGTAATAGTGATAATTTAGGTAGAAATCGTTTTTTTATGCCTGATGATAACCCTACAGGCTTAAATACTGGTAATGATAATCTTAATTTTAAAAGTAATATTCCTTATGTTCCAGAACCTACTCCTATTAAGAAGAAACAAAAGAAAGAAAAAAATCCTAAGAAGTTTTTAATAATAATTTTAGTAGTAATAATTGTTTTGTTTGCAGTAGGAATTTATTTTGGAGTAATGGCTATTTTTACTTCGCCTTATAAAATATATACAAAAGTTTTAAATGAAGCTCATGTAGTTTTTACTAATAAATTAAAAGATATATCAAATCAAAAATTAAATTATGATTTAGAATTAGATACTCTAAATAATACTGGTGAAATAAAACTTAATACAGATTATGATAAATTGAAAAAATATAATAATTATTCTTATGCTTATAAATTTAATGTTGATGTTAAAAATGAACAATTTGATGTTAATTTTAAAATTAAAGATAAAGAAAAAAGTGTTATAGATTTGAAGGCTTATTTAAGAAATGAAAAATTGTATTTTTTAGAGAATAAAATTTTAGATAAATTAATTTATATAGATACAAATATGTCTACAGGTTTTGATAATAAAGTAAAAGCTGATTATAATGATATTTTGAATGTTACTAAAGTAGTAAATAATTATATTATAAGTAATTTAAATAAAGATAATTTAACAAAGGAGAAAGCTACTGTTAAAATTAATAATAATATGTTGAAAGTTAATAATAGTATGTATGTTTTGTCTAAAGAAGAAGTAAAAAATACTTTTTTAGGAATAATAGATGCTATTGTTAATGATAGTAATGCCGTAAAAAGTTTAAGTGCAATATTGAATAAACCAGTACGAGATATTCCTGATTATTTAAATAGTTTTAAAGAAGATAAGGAATTATTAAATAATTTTGAAAACTTAAAATTTAATGTTTATACTAAAGGGCTAGCTAATTCTTTTGTGGGAATAAAATTAGAGAGTGAGAATAAAGAAGTATTTTCTTATTTCCAAGATGGTAGTGTTTCAGAAATTAATTTTGTTGGTACTTTTACTATAAATAATAAGTCGGCTATATTAGATATTAATTTAATTGGAAAAGATAATAAATGGAAATTTGAAGCTAAACAAAGAGAAGAAGTTGTAGCTAATGGCATAATTACTAAAGAAGAAGATAATATAAATATTAATTATAATATTATTCAAGGTAAAATATTTGAGAATAATAGTTCTGGTGAAATTAGCATTGAAAGAAAAAAAATAGGGGATAAAAGACAAACGTTAAAGGTAGCTCTTAATTTAACATTTATTATTGATGATGAAAAAGTTAATTTTAATGTAAATATAGATAATATGACGCAAGTAGGAACTAAAATTGAAAGTATTAATACTGATTCATCATTAAGTCTAGGAGAATTAACTCAAAGCGATATAGAGAATGTTATAACTAATTTAGGTTTAGCATTACAAGGAACAGAGTTTTTTGCTATTTATCAGGATATAAAAGATTTATTAACTAAAGAAGAAGATAATAGATGTGAAATGGCTTATGATTGTGTGTGTACTTCTGATTCTTGTGAATGCAAGTATGAAGATGATGCTGGTGTTATTCAAAGTATAAGCTGTTCTGCTTTTGAAAATTCTTAAAAAATTATTTCTATTTAGAAATAGTTTTATATTGTCAATTTGACTTAGAAATAAATTTATGTTATAATATGTGAGCTTTTAAAGGGGGATTTTATGAAAAAATTTAGTTTAAAAAGATGTGCGGCTTTTGGAACGGCAGCAGTGTTAGCTATTACTTTAAGTGGTTGTGCAAAAGAAAATGATAGTGGGTCAAAGTATGCTGGGACTGTTTATGCTTTTGAACAAGTAGAAAAAAATACTTCAGAAGAAAAAAATTTAGAATTTGTTTATGATCAAGAGGCACCTATAGCTATTCCAATTGAACCTGTTACAATGGCTGATGGTAGTACAGGTTATAAGATGCCAATAGGATATCATGCTTATCAAATTGATGATTCTTTACCATTACCTGGAATGTGTCCAGTTTTAGAACTTACAGATGAATATGTAATTCTAGGAGGGTGTGATGTTACATCTCCTGATACAGGTATAACTACTTATCGTGGATTTGAGGGATCAGTGGCGGTTTATCATCCTTATTATTATCTTTTAAGGATGGCGGAAGATCCTCATGCTTTCAATGTTTTTATGAATGATGCTAAGGAAACTTTAGGAGAGCAATCTTTAGGATATCAAATGTATTTAGATGTTGCTAGTGGTAAAGCTTATGATGCTATTTCTGATATATATTATAGTAATGTAGAATCTAAGCAAAGATAAAATTATAAAAATATTGTATTATGAAAAGTTTTTTGGTATAATTAGTACGCCTTAAAACTTTTTTATTTAGTTATAATTTTAGAGAAATGGAGTTGATTAAATTGAGTAAAATAAAGATTTTTAGTCTGGGTGGATTGGATGAGAATGGTAAAAATATATATTGTGTAGAAATAGATAAAGATATTTTTGTTTTTGATTGTGGTCTTAAATATGCAAGTGGAAATATGTTAGGAATTGATTATATTATTCCTGATTTTTCCTATTTAGTTAAGAATAAGAAAAGAATTAAAGGATTATTTATTACACATGGACATTATGAAAATATGGGAGCTACTTCTGATTTATTATCAGTTATTCCTAATTTAAAAGTTTATGCGACAAAATTTACAAAGTATGTTTTAATGGAAACTGGTGTGCCAAAAGAGAATATTATAGAGATTAAAGCTCATAAAAAAATGAATTTTGGACATATAAGTATTTTTCCAATAAGTGTATCACATAGTTCCCCTGATTCAGTAATGTATGTGATAAATACAAAAGATGGAGCAATATGCTATACTGGTGATTTTATTTTTGATCCAGCTATGATGGGTGCTTATGATATGGATTTAGGTAAAATTGCTTATGTTGGTAAATTGGGAGTTTTATGCTTATTATCAGAATCTGTATTTAGTGAAAATGTAGGACATACATCCCCTAATCATAAGTTAGTAGAGGTTTTTAAAAAGACTATTAAAAATGCTAGTGGTAGAATAATGTTTATGGTTTTACCTACGCATTTATATACTATTGAAGAAATATTTAAAGCTGCAGAGAATTCTCATCGAAAAATTGTAATTATGGGGAAGAAATTACAAAATATTGTCAATTTTGGTTTAAAAGAAGGGTATTTAACAATTCCAGATGATACCTTGGGTGATTTATCTAATATAAATGATAATAATGCGATAATGTTAATTTGCGATGATAAATCTAGTCCATATGCTGCTATGACAAAAATATATAATGGCTATGATAAATTTATTAAACTTAAGAAAAATGATACAATTGTATTTTCAGAACCTAGATATGATAGCAATGAAAAAGTATTAGTGAGACTTGAAAATGATTTAGCAGAATTAGGATGTGAAATTGTTAATGTTCCTAGTGATAAAACAATATTACACCATGCTTCTAGTGAAGATTTGATGCAAATGATTAAATTAATGAGACCAAAGTACTATATGCCTGTTAAAGGAGAATACCGCTATATGGTAGGTAATGCTGATCTTGCTAATTCGCTTGGTATTCCTAAAGAAAATATTATTTTGAAACAAAATGGTGAAGTTATTCAAATAGATAATGGAGAATTAGTTGACAAACAAGAAAAGATCAAAGTTAATGATTGTTTAATTGATGGTAATTCTAGTGATGATGTAGGAGAACTTGTTATTAAGGATCGTGAAATGTTAAGTGAAAATGGTATTGTTTTGATAAGTGCAACAATATCTAAGCAAGATAAAGTATTATTAGTAGGGCCTGAGGTAACAACAAGAGGTTTTATATATATTAAAGATAGTGGAGAAATGATACAAGAAATTAAGAAGATTTGTGCGGCTATTATTGAAAGGAATATAACTCCTAATTATGTTGATTATAATAAGATTAAAACAGAAATAAGAGATGAATTATCAAATTATTTATATGGTGAAACAGAATGTAAGCCGATGATTATTGCAGTAGTTCAAGAAGTTTAGTTAAAACATCAAATTGTTGTAAGTGATTTAAATATAAATTTAAATAAATAATAATATTAGTGTATTAAGATAATCTTTAACAAAAAAATCACAATAAAATTATTTTGTCAATATAAAAATAAAAAACTTGACAACATTTTACTTTTGTGCTATAATTAAACTCGTAAAAAGGGGAAAATGAAAATGGCTGAATATTTATTAGCTTATAAAGAAATTTTAAAAAAGGAACAAAATGGAATGTTGACTAAGGAGGAAGCAGCATTAAGAGATTCAATTGAAGATATGATAATTGCTTCTTATGATAATAATAGAACTCGAAGATTTGCAGATTCTGAATATGTTCCTGAATCTGGTATTTATACAGAAGATTTATTTATGCCTAGTTATATAGGAAGATAAGTATAAATATTAGTAAATCATCCATAATAATAATGGGTGATTTTTTTATGAAAGAAAAACAAAATGAAAATATTATTTTTTTAAATTTGATTTATCAGAATGCCCAAATGGGTTTATTAGGTATTGATACAATTATGGAAAAAATAGAAAATGAGGATCTTGCTTCTCTTGTTAGAGAACAAAGAAGTGAATATGAGGAAATTTGTGACGATGCTAAGAAAATTTTAATTAAATATGGAGCTCAAGAGGAAGAAATTGGTAAAATTAAAGAGCTTAGTAGCAAACTTATGAGTGAAATGATGACGATTAATGCTGATGATAAAAAAATAGTTAAACTAATGATGGAAGGTAATGAAAAAGGAGTTATTGCCATTAAAGAAAAATTAAATTTATATGGCGATCAGGATGAGGAAATTGTTAGTTTAGCAAATCGTCTTTTAGAAACTGAAGAACATAATCGAGAAGAATTTAAAGAATATTTGTAAATATTTTAAAATTGAGGAGCTTTTTTATTAAGGCTCTTTTTTAATTTTGATTGATTTTTAGTACATTTTTGTTTATAATTAATAATTGTAGGAGGATATAGATGAAAAAAGTATTCCTACTGTGCATTTTTATAATTTTTTTAACAGGATGCACTAGTATAAAAAATAGTGATTTAGATGTTTTAGTAAATGAAGTAGTAGCTAGTAATGTAAATATTTTAAATGTAAATAAAAGTGGCTATAGATATTATTTGCCTAAAGGTTTTAGTTTGGTTTCAAGTGATAATTATAATGAAGTCATAACTAATCATAAATATAATATTTATTTATATGTAGACATAGTTAGTTATAATAATAGAACTAATTTTAATTATAATATTAATAAAAAAGCTTACTATTCTAGGAATTTAGGAAATAAAGATAAAAAAGGTTATATTGAAATAAATAATTATGAAAAAGATAAATATTTAATTGAAATTATGTATAATTATGCTAAAATAGAAGTGATGGTATTTCAAGAAGACATTAAGGAAATCGTTACATATGTAATGAGCATTATTAGTTCTATAACGTATAATGATAATGTAATAAAGAATACCCTAAGTAGTAGTAGATTAGATGAATTTGAAGAAAGCTTTAATATATTTGAGATTGTAGGTAGTGATAATTATTTACAGTTTAGTGAAGAAGTAGTAACTGATGATAGGGTAAAAGACCCTGATTACGTAAATTAGGAAGGTGTTAAGTATGGGCTTAATGGGAAAACTTAAGAATATTTTGTTTGAAGAAGAAGAAGTTGAAATTCCAGTTATAGAAAAAAAAGATAAAAAAGTTGAAGATAGAGTGCCTGTTTATAAGGATATGCCTAGAAAAGAAGAAGTTCCAACACCTAGAGCAACTGTTCAACCAACGAATTTTTATAATGAGTTAGAGCCAGCGATAAATGAAGAAGTTAGACTTGAAAATAATAATAATATGATGAGAAGAGAAAATAATAATGTTAGTGCAGTTTCAGAAAGAGAATTGTTTAAAAGCGAAAAGACTTTTAATTTTCCGGCTTTTGATGAAGAAGAATTTCAAAGTGTAGTTCCACAGGCTAGACCAACTAATGTTATGGAATATGAAAGAAAAAATGTTGAGAAAAGGAAACAAGAATATAGGAAACCAGAAAAAAAGGAAGAAGAAGTAGTTCAAAAAAATAAATTTAAACCATCACCTATTATTAGCCCTGTGTATGGTATATTAGATAAGAATTATACGCCTGATGAAATAACTTCAAGAACTGAGACTTTAAATTCAAGATTAGATGTGGATAGTGTTAGGAAAAAAGCATTTGGATCTTTTGAGGAATCTAAAGTTGATCAGAAAAAAGAAGAGCAAAATTTAGAAGATAAGTTTTTAGAAGAAAAGTTGGAGAAAGCTAGAACAATTGATGAGTTATTGAAAGATAGTAGTGATGATATAATTGATCTTCCAATAAGTGAGAGCATAAATGAGAAAATAGACATTGATGAAGTTAATGAATCATATGAGGATGATGAAATTACTTCTTTGGATGAAATAGATAATGTTTCTAAACAAGAAACGTTAGATGAAGATACGTTAGAAAATGATTTATTTGACTTAATTGATTCAATGTATGAGAATAGAGAGGATGGTGAATAATAATGGACTTTTGGTTATCATTTTTTCCAATAATTATTTATATTTTATTAATAATTATTTTGATTATTGGTATAATATTAGGTATAAAGTCAATTATTACAATTAACAAAGTAGAAAAAGTAGTTGATGATGTAAATGAAAAAGTGGAATCGCTTAATGGTGTGTTTCAAATAATTGATTTTACAACAGACAAACTTGTGACAATTACAGATAGAGTAGTAGATGGTTTGTCTACATTGGCATCTAAAGTGTTTTTTAAAAAGAAAGTAAAAAAGATAAAAAGAGAGGAAAATGAAGATGAGTAAAGAAAAAGGTAGTGGCTTAGGTAAGTTTTTACTTGGGGCAGGAATTGGTGTTGGTTTAGGAATTCTGTTTGCTCCAAAAAGTGGTAAAGAAACAAGAAAAGAATTAAAAGAAAAAATGGATATTTTAGTAGAAAAAGCTAAGAATATTGATATTAAAGATGTTAAAGCAACAATTGAAAATAAGGTTAAAGAAATAAAAGAAGATTTAAAAAATTTAGATAAAGAAACTGTAGCGGCTAATATAAAAGAACAAGCTCGTAAAATAAAATTAAAAGCTGATGAATTAGTTGATTATGCTATAAAAAAAGGTACTCCAGTAGTTGAAGCAGCTGCAAGAGAAGTTAAAGAAAGTACAATAAGAACTTTAGAGAGTATTACAGCTAAATTAAAAGATGAAGAGCCTAAAAAATTAACTACAAAAAAAACTGTTAAAACAAGTAAGTAATCTACTTGTTTTTTTATACTATTTTCTGGCTGAAATGTTGAAAAATATCTTGAAATATATTCAATAATATTGTATATTATTTACATAACATAAAGTAATGCATTTTATATATAATTACGAGTTTCTTATTTTAAGTGATGAATATATGTATATATATTTGTCTGAGTTTGTTGTGGTTTGTAAGTTAGAAGAAGTAATTATAAGATGGTTTAAAGGGATGGGATAGTATATGAAACTTAGTGTTATGGATAATAATAAGAAAAAGAAAGTGATAGGAGTATTTATTATAATACTAGTAATTGCAATAGCAGTGTTATATGTTGGTAGTTATGCTAAATATCAATATATAGAAAATGTTGAGTTAGTGAAAGGAGATATTAATTATAAACCATATGATTATCGAATAGCATATATAAATGTTAATAGTGTTGTTCATACTTGTGATACAAGTAATAAATGTGAAGAAATGAAAAATTATTTGCCTGGATCTAATTATTCATTAAATAGTAATAGTTATTGTCAGACGAAGAATTCAAGTGGAACGTATATAAGAGATAATAGTATAGTTTTAAATTATCAAAATGGTGTTCTAGGTATGAATGTAACCAAGAAAAAAGCAAGATGTTATTTGTATTTTGATTTAAAGGATATGATAAAACCAACAATAAGTAATGTGGCAACATCAGTTACAAAAACAGAGATAAATGTAACAG